>NZ_JBVAYV010000029.1:0-52146 GCF_055412805.1 Pseudarthrobacter kochi | reverse complement strand
GGACGTGGAGCCAGCCGAGGACTCGGACGGCACGGACGGGAGGTGGCGGATCGCCCGCAAGGCCGCCCCGGACCGGCTGATCTCCACCGTTGACCCGGACACCCGGCACGCTCATAAGACCCAGTCCCGGCAGCAGGACGGATTCAAGGCACATATTGTCATCGAGCCCGACACCGGGCTGATCACCGCCGCGGAGCTGACCACGGCCTCCGGACCGGAGAACAGCGACGGGACCGTCGGTGCCCGGCTGATCGGCCTGGACCCCACGATCGCCGACACCAGCGTGGACGTCCTGGCCGACTCGGCCTACGGTTCCGGGGAAATGCTCGCCGCCCTCGCCCGCACCGCTCACACCCCAGTGATCAAACCCTGGCCGCTGCGCCCAGCCGTCGAAGGCGGATTCACCCTCGATGACTTCACCGTCGATGAGGCCGCCGGCACTGTGACTTGCCCGAACGGCATCACTAAGACCATCACCCCCAAACGCAATGTCACGTTCGGCGCAGCATGCACCGGCTGCCCCCTCCGGGACCGGTGCACCGCCTCAGCGCGGGGACGCAAGCTCGATCTCCACGAACACGACGCGCTACTGCGCGAACACCGCCACCGCGCCACGGACCCGGCCTTCCAAATCGACTACCGCACCCACCGGCCGATGGTTGAGCGGTCCATCGCCTGGCTCACCCGCGGCAACCGACGCGTTCCCCACCGCGGCATCAACCGAAACGATGCATGGCTGCAGATACGGGTCGCAGGACTAAACCTGCGACGAATGCTCGCCCTCGGACTGACCGTGAAGCAGGGAACATGGGCGCTGGGATAATCCACCGCTGAAACCCGGCGCATCCATAAAGCCACTGGATGACACCCCAAATCCGAGGCAGAATAAACGCAAGCGGGCGGAACGACCCCGTTGTCGCACCCAAGGTGCTGACCAGAACACGCCGCTAGACGGCCATTGGTGGCGCTCCGCCCGCCCCACAACCGCGTTGTTCAGCAGCCTCCTAGGTCGCCGCGAGCAGCGTACCCCACCCGGGGATCGGGCGTGAAACGCCCGCCAAGTGAAGCAGATGCCACAGGGTGGCGATGGCGCTGTCCACTACGGGGATGCCGAACTCCTGCTCAAACCCCTCCACCAGATAGCCCGAGCGCAGGTTTGTACCCACGCACACCACCGCATCAAGGCCGGGCACGAATGCCGGGCACATCATGGCATCGATGGCGGCGGTGTCTAAACGGGCGATCTCGGGGTTGCTCAAGGCCGCCAGTGGAACAGAAACGGACTGCACTTCGAGGCCGTGCCTGGAGAACTCCCTCTGGATCCCCGCAGCGATAAATCCGGGGCCGGGAAAAACGAGGCCGATCCGCGTTGCCGACAACGCGCCGAGGGCCTCGACGACGGCCACGGAAGCGGTGGTCGCGGGTGCGCCGCACATCGCCGCGAGCTCGGCACAGAGGGTCCGGTCGCTGGTGATCCCTGTCCACGAACCGGACGTGCCGTGGAACGCGATAGCGTGCGGATCGGCGTCGTTCAGCAATGCCGGGGCTTCGCCGAGAACACCCAGGTCCACCGGGTCATCAAGGCTCGGCGGAAGGCGGAACCGGCTGTAGTGGACACCCAGATCCGGCTGCCCCGCGAGGATCGACGCCGTCAGCGTCTCCGCATTCGAATTGCTCGACGGGACAAAGATCCCCAGCCGCGTCCCCGGCCCGGGAACGCCCACCCTTAGTGCGCCTTGCCGAGGGACGGCGGCGTGGAAATTGCCAACATGACGGCGGCCGAATTCGTCTGGTTGCTCCACCAGTGCGGCAAGGAAGCGTCGTAGGTCAGGCTGTCGCCGACTTCCAGCACAAAGTCCTGGCCGCCAACCGTCGCCACCAGCGTGCCAGCCTGAAGGATGACACATTCCTCGCCCTCATGGGAGTGCGGAACGTGGGCGCCGTCGAAGTTGGCGGGAATGGTCATGCTGATGACCCCCAGCTTGCGCTCCGAGTCGGGGACGATCAGCTCCATGATGATGCCCTGCGAGGGGATTTCGATGCGACGCCGGTCAGCCCGGCGGACCAGCATGTGGCCCTGGCCCTCATTCGGATCCGTGAACATGCTGGACAACGGCAGTTCGAGGGAGTTGGCCAAGCGCAGAAGCGTGGCAAACGACGGGTTGCCGATTCCGCGCTCGATCTGGCTGATGAGACCCGCGCTGACGCCCGCACGTTCGGCGAGCTCCTCCACAGTGAACCGGCCGAGACGCTGCTGCTTGATCATCGTGCCAAGATGGGCGATCCAGAAATCGCGTTCCAGGGACCCGGTTGCTTCGCTGCCGGCTGTGTCCGTGGCTTCCACAACGACTCCTTCATTAGTCCTAGGTTTTGCGTCAGTATATCGAAGATGATTTCGTGTTGGAGATCTTTTGGCCACCCTGGATTCGACCGGCGTTCCGTCCCTGCCAGCGGCGCTCATGGGGCCCTCAGATCGGCGTAGCCAGCCAACATGGAGGCCAGCTCTTTTTCCCAGTACACCGCGCAGCGGTCTGCCCCGCGGTCGAAAACGCCGGCCGCGGCGGCCATCCCGGGCGCCGGAAGTCCGATGCTGCAGCCGGCCTCCGCGAGCACATCCACAACCCGCTGGACTGACTCCTGCAAGGCTTCCGGCCGCCCATCCCCGTGCCGGAGGAGGTCGGCAGCGAGATCGGTGGGACCCACCCAGCCCCCGCCGAACGCGTGGCTGCCAACGAATTCCTTAACGCGTTCCACGGCTTTCGCCGTCTCGAACAACACGGAGATCACGGGGGCAAAGGAGTAGTCCCTGCCGAAGGAAGAGGCCGGCGTCACCTGCCTGGGCCGCGATCCTTCGGGGGCGTAGCGTGTGGCCGCGTAGGCGCGTTCCAGCTCGTCCACGGTCCGCACCTGCGGCAGCACGATCTCGGCCACGCCGGTGTTGGCGAAGGCCAGGAGCGTGTTCCTGTCCAAGTCGGGGACACGGACGGCCACCGTCACCCCGGAGCCGGCCAGCCGCTGCACCACGTCTCCGCATTGCTGGACGGTGATCCCGGTCTGCTCCGCGTCGAGGACCAGGAAGTCCACGGTGGCGTGAGCGAGCAGGGCCATCAACGTGGGGGTGGGATCGGCAGTGATGATGCCGACGCTGCGTTCACGGGCAGCGGCTGGTTCCTGGGTCATGGGGTCCTCCTGGAGGTGGTGGCGCGGAATGAAACAGCACAAAGGGCGGCCGGCGCTGCGGTTACTCGTCCGGGACGAACTGCCAGTCCGCGGGCTTGCTGACGCCGACAATGAGTTCCACGACGTCTTCACCGTCATTGGTGAGTCCATGGGTGGTTCCGCGGGGGATGTAGATGCCGTCGCCGGGTTTTGCCCGGTACCTGGTGTCGCCGAGGTGGACGATGGGAGCCCCGCTCAGGACCACGTAGAACTCCGATGCGTCGGGGTGGTGATGGCACAGGTGGTGCTGTCCGGGCAGGATCCTCCCCCAGCTGACGCACAGGTCATCTGAGCCGCTGAGGTCCTGGGAGATGAGCGTGCTCACCAGACCCTGGTCCCGCTGCCCCTTGAGACCCACCTTGTCCAGGGCCTTGAAGCCCTGACCGTGGACATTGTGCACCAGACGGGCGATATCCACCGTGGCCGTTCCGCCGTCGCCGGGGCTCATGCCGCACCTTCGAAGGCGGCCGCTGCCACGATGACGTCCGGCTGTACCGTGCCTGCTGGTATGGGCGGGTGCTCAATCCACCACCGCGCGATCTCCTCGCGGGTGGCGAACCACACCCCCTGCTTGGAAAGGGCGTATTCGAGGAACCGGCGCACCCCGTGAGCAACGCTGGGTCGGCCGCCGATCCTCAGGTGCAGTCCAACGGACATCATCTTCGGCACGGTTTCGCCTTCGATGAGGAGGCAGTCGAGGGAGTCCTTTAATACGTTGAAGAAATCCTCTCCCGTGCCCAGGCTGCCGTTGCCCCAGAAGCGGGCATCGTTGGTGTCGCCCGAATACGGAACCACCAGATGGCGGTGGGGTCCAGCTTCCACATAATAGGGAAGGTCGTCGGCGTAGGAATTTGAGTCGTATAGTACGCCTTCCTCGGCCAGGATGCTCCGGGTGTTTTCGGTGATGCCTTCACGGACGTACCAGCCCACCGGACGCACTCCGGAAACAGCCTCGAGGGCTGCCAGAGACTTTCGGATCTCTTGCCTTTCCTCCCCTGGTTCCATCCCTACGGTTCCACGCCACTTGTAGCCGTGGGCGCAGATCTCGTGGCCGTCGCGCACGATGGCCAGGGCGGCTTCCGGGTTCCGTTCAAGGGCGGCACCGCAGGCCATGACAGTTGCCTGGACGTTGTACTCTCGCAGCATCCCGAGATAGCGCCAGATGCCCACGCGGCTTCCGTACTCGAAGAATGACTCCTTCATCAAGCTGCGTCGCGAGGGGTCGGCGGACCAGCCGCCGAAGATCGAGACGTCCTCGTCCCGCTCGTCGCCGGCTTCAATGGAGCTCTCTGCGCCTTCCTCGTAATTCAGCACCACGGAGACGGCGACCTTCGCGCCGTGCGGCCACGTGACAACCGGAGGGTTTTCCCCATATCCAATCAGATCCCGCACTGGCTTCTCCCTATGTTTTCATTATATTGATGCAGATTCACTTTACAGCATCTGCCCTTCGTAGACTTTTCGGTGGGCGGCCAGTGACGTTTTGAGCATGCTGTCGACGTCGTCGATGACGTTTCCGTGGGCGGGCCCGATCATCAGGGCGGGATAGGACTCCAAAGTGTCTTCGATGGCCTGGAAGGCCGTGCCGACGTCCACAAATTTGGTCCAGTAGAGGGCCCGGCCTGTGCCGTAGGCCGCCTGTTCCACTGACGGTGGCGCCGGCATCTCGGTGGAAAGCAGGCGGCACTGCCCCGGAAGGTGCACCGGTTCATCGTCCTCCTCCGGGCCAGGGACGTCGTGGATGTATGAGAAGCCGTCGGAGACGAACATGATCCGTGCACCCGAGTCGTAGCCCCAGAGTGTGTTCTCCAGGTCCCGGATGTACGCCGGAAAGAAGCGGAACTCCCGGTCGCCGAGGTCCAATGACTCGCCCGCGGTCTTGGCCTGCAGCCGGTCCTTGTACTCCGGGAAGTGGAGGGCGTAGTCACGGACGTCGCCGACGACGACGGCCGAGGGGTAAGTGGCCAGCAGGGCCGGGAGGTTGCCCGCATGCGGTATTTCCGGATGGGTCGGGAAGACGTAGTCGAGCGTCCGCCCGCCCAGCGCATGCTCCAGTTGGGCGAGGACCTTGTCCCGGTGGGCAGGGTCCCCCGTGTCCACCAGGATCGACGCTTCGGAGCCGAGCACCAGATAGGACGAGACGTGATAGTGGACTTCCTGGCCTTCGGCGTTGGCCGACAGGCAGCCGCCCAGCCAGTGGACGCCGTCGGCGAGGACGCGGGCCGTGGTGGGCTCAATGCCCTGGTTGTCGGGACTCACTGGTTGCCCACCGTCCTGATGGCCGCGGCCAAAGCCGTGGCTTCCGCAGCCGATTCCACCAAGCCAATAAAGGGTTCGCCGTATCCCGGGCCGATGGCACTAACCCTGCGGTCGCGGATGACGTCTTCTACGTCCTGCGCAATGCCACGCGTGTCGGCCTCGGCAAACCACTGAAACTTGTGCAAACCTGCCGCCGCCTTCGATCTGCCGTACGAGCCGTGCGTGAAAGCATCCGAGGTCAGGAGCGCCCCGGAGACGGGATCGAAGATCCACAGGGTCGGAAGGAGACGCATCAGCGGTGACACGAACTCAAGCGTCAGCCCGTCCATGACCTCCAGCTCACACGACGTCCCCGGGTTGACCATGATGCGCCGCGGCGTCGCGGATGTCCTTGGAACCGTGATTCCGCCCGTGTACCAGACGGATTCGACGTCGAACCGCGCCTCGATGGCGGGAAGGTTCAGGCAGCATTCCATCTCGGTCCGCGTCAGCACGACGGCTAGCCGTTCCCCCGGTTCGAGCAGCGATTCGAGCTGGTGGATGATCTCCGCTTCGTGGAGTCGGATGCCTGTGTCCACGAGCACTGAGCCGGCGCTTCCCTTGATGAGGTAGCAGTTGACGGGCTGAGTGGTGCGGATGCCGGGCGGGCACCAGCTGACCTGCCCGTCCAGGGCGATGTCCGCCCCCAAGCGATGGATGCGGTCTCCGATGAGGCTGTGTGCGCCTTCGACGGCGGGCGCTGCCTGGGCTGTGTGCGGATTCAACGACTTTTCCTCTCTCTTCTCCGAACCGGTCCGCTTAGGAAGCGCTCGTCGAGTCCCAGACGGCGATGGCCTCGTCCACCGTGCAAACGTCGTGGCGGGCCCTCATGACCGTCAGTGCGGCGTCGTGGACCACCGTGTCGTAGGCGCCCACGGCGTCCTCGAGCAGCACGGCGTAGAAGTCGTTGTGGACGGCGTCCCGTAGTGTGGCCTCGACGCATCCTCCGGTGGAGACGCCCACCAGAGCCACGGATTCGATGCCCTGGCTACGCAGCAGGAGCGCCAGGTCCGTGCCCACGAACGCGCTGGGCCGGCGCTTGGTGATGATGACCTCGCCGTCCTCGGGTAGGCACTCGGCACAGAACTCCGTGGCCGGATCGCCCTTGAGACTGAGCTTGCCCAGATCAATGGGCCGCCCGTTGGCGGCCGTGTACAGAGCCCGCAGCCAAGCGGCAGGTGAGCTGCCGCCGTCGGGCAGGTTTTCGACCCGGATGTGGAAGACGGGAACGCCGTTCTTCCGGGCCGATTCGATGGCCCTTCCGCAGCGCTTGGCGATGTCGGGCATCATGCTTAGGTCGTGGCCAGAGTCACCGATGGCGCCGCCGGCGTACACGGCACCTTCCTGCATGTCGATCACCACAAGGGCGGTGGTGGCAGGGTCAAGCAGTTCCTGCAGGGTGTCGCGGACCTGCTTTCCGCAGATTTCAATCATTGGGAGTCTTCCTTCGGTGAGGTGGTGCCGGCCGGGTTTATAGGCGGCCGGCCGGCACCACCTGGGACGGCTGGCGGCCTAGCGGCCGAGGGCGTTGAAGTAGATCTGGCCGTTTGTCAATGGCACGGCCCCGGACAGTCCGGTCTTGGCGACCAGCACGCCCCTGGTTTCGACGAGCGACAGGATGGGTGCGCCGTCGTCCACAAGTGAGGCCATCTTCTTGAGCAGGGTGCTGCGCTTGTCTGCGTCCGTGTCAGGCGTGGCGGCCAGTTCGCTGCGTGCCTTGTCGAACTCAGGGTTGGACCAGCCGGTGCTGTTGCTCGGGGCGCCGGTTCCGTAGAAGGCGTAGCTGTAGAAAGCGGGGTCCGCGATCACGATCGGTTCGGAGTAGAGCACCGCCTGGTAGCGGCCTTCGATCAGCGCCGTGGAGAAGTCGGTGGAGCTCGCCACGTTCTGCAGTTGGACGTCGATCCCGACGTCCTTGAGCATGGACTGGATCAGGACTGCCGATTTGGCGGCTACCGGGCCCGGTCGGGTGGCGCTGTAGCTGAGCGTCATCGGGAACCCGTTGGCATAGCCGGCCTCGGCCAGGAGCTTTTTGGCTGCATCCTTGTTGAACTTGTAGATGGCGGAGTCCTCCACCATGGGGAAGATGGATCCGGCGGGTTCGCCGAAGCCGGCGTATGCGCCCTTTACCAGTGCGTCCCGGTCGATCGCCATGGAGACGGCGTGGCGGACCCTGGGGTCGGCCAGCGGGCCGGTCTTGGTGTTGATCATCATCGTGTCGCGGGTCTGGCTGGCGCAGTTGAGGACGGTCACGCCGGGTGACTTCTCCAGGGACTTGTACTGGTCGTACTCGAAGCCGTTGGCCACCTGGACCTCGCCGGATTCGACCAGTTGGCTGCGGGTGGCGGTGCTCTGGACGGCCTTGACGGCCACGCGCTTCACCGTCCCTCGGGTGCCCTCCCACGCCGGATCCGCTGTCACGGTCAGCGAGGCACCCGGCGTGAATTCCTCAAGCTTCCAGCCGCTGTAATCGGCCAGGTTCTTCGAAAGCCAGGCATTCGCCGTCGGGTCTTCCGCGGTGACGTGTTTCTTGGCCTCAGTGCTGTCGTGGACGTAGAACAGGTTGTTTTGCAGCGATTCTTCCGTGTACGAGGTCAGTGCCGTGGTGTTGAGCTGGACGGTCTTCTCGTCGATCACCTTCACCAAGTTGTCCACATTGAAACCGCTGCTCTTCAGTGTTCCCTTCATGACCGGCTGACGCTTCTGGCCGATTTCGAAGCTCCACCGGACGTCTTCGGCCGTAAGAGTGTTCCCGAACTGGCTGGTGAGCTTGCGGAGCGTGACCACAACGCCGGTGCCGTCTGGGCTGGGCTTGATGCTTTCCGCCAGGCGGCCGTTCAATTCCGTGGACGGCGCGGGGCACGACTTGTTGTCGCTGGCTCCCGTTTTGTACTCGAGGAGCTGCGAGCCAAATCCGCTCAGCACCACGTGCGAGGCACTGCCTCCCCAGGGCGACGGCGTGAGGCTGTCCGGCAGGGATCCGACCGCAACTACAACACTTTCGAGGGTCGGGTTGACTGCCGCCTGCGGCGAACCGCCGCAGGCGGCGAGGGATGTGGCAAGGGCGACAGTGGCGCCCACAGTGAGCAAACGCAGATGTTTCATAACAGTGACTCCGTTTATTGGGGGAAGCTACGGCTGAACAGTCTCGTAGCGGTAAGCCTGCTTGTGACCGGCCCGGATGATGGGCTCCACGTCGCGGATGTTGCTGATGAAGTTGCCGTGGGTGGGGGCCACGGATTTGACGCCGATCTCATCAATAAGATGAAGAACGCGGTCGTAGACTGCATCCGCGTCATTGGCGAAGCGGGCCCAGTACAGGGCGCTTCCGGTAAAGAAGGCAGCATTCTCGACGGCGATGGGCGCCTGCAGTTCGCCGGTGGTCAATCCGCATTCGCCCGGGAGGTGGACCGGGTCTTCGTCGTCGAGTTCGGGGCGGTGCATGTAGCAGAAGCCGTCGGCGGTGAAGAGTACGCCGGCGCCGGGTGCGAAACCCCACTGGGTGTTGGGCAGGTCCCGGATAAGGGCCTCCACCACCATGAACTCCTGCCCGCCCAGATCGATCCGGTCTCCGGGTACCTTTGCGTGGAGGTTGGGAACGATTTGCGGGTAGAAGAGGTGGTAGTCGCGGATGTCTCCCACCACCTGGATGTCCGGGTACTTCTCCACGAGCCGCGGCAGGTTTCCGGTGTGGGGAAGCTCGGGGTGGGTGGGAAAGACGTACGTCAGCTGGCGGCCGTCCAACAGCTCGTCGAGCGTGCTGGAAATGATGGGCCAACTGGAGGGGTTGCCCGTGTCCACCAGGATGGACGAGTGCTCGCCCTGGACCAGGTAGGTGGAGTTGTGGCCGTGGATCACACGGTCCGCCAGATGGAACGGGAGGCAAGAGCTCATCCAGGTGACGCCGCTCGCGACGCTGCGGGGGAGGTCGCTGCTCATCGTTTCTACAAGTTGTTCTTCCATGATGGTCTCCTAAACCAGCTGCGGGGTGAGCGCGTCGAGCATGAAATTGAGGTGGCGCCGCACCACGTCGCGCCCTTTCAGGACACAGCCGCGGGACGGGGCGATGACCTCGGGGTCCAGAGCGCCGAACTTGTCCTGGAGCCATTCCCGCAGGGGCTCGCAGGTGGAGCGCGGGATCCATTCGTACTTCGCGTAGAGGTGCCCGGCCACCTGTTCCACCGTGGTGGTGTCCTCCACCGTGGAGTCGATGATGCGCCGGCCGTCCGGCCGGTCCATGACGCCGTGGGTGAAAGTGTCCGAAGTGAAGAGCGTGCCGGTTTCGTTGTCCCAGCCCCAGAAGGTGGGCAGGAGGCGCAGCAGGGGCGATTCGACTTCCAGCACGCGGCCGGGAGCTATCTCTATCTCGGCTGCACGCGCCATGGAGTCGCCCTCCGCGGTGCGCTGGGCGTCGATCTGGTGGCGACGTCCCCTCAGGGCCAGGCGGCTCACGTCGTCGAAGGCATCGAAGGGGTTGATGACCCCGCCGGTGAAGAGCCGCTCGATGTCGAACCTGCCGGCGATGGGTTCAAGGTTGGAAACACAGTCCATCTCGCTCCGGGTGAAGAAGACGGACACTCCGCTCCCTTCACCGATGAGCCCTGCCAGGTCGTCCAGGATCTGCCCGCTGTGGACGGCCAATCCGGAATCGACCAGGAGCCTGGATGAGCCTTCGCTCAGGAGGTAAGCGTTGGACGGCTGGAATCCTGTTGCACCTTGCGGAACCCAGCTCACGCGGCCGTCAAGCGGAAAGCTTCCGCCGAGGACCGTCAACTTGTCTGAATGCAGTGAAGTGAACATATCTTCAATCTATTGAATATTGGGGGATTGTCAAGGACTTTCTTGCGGAGCGGGCTCTTAGTCCTTCTGCACGGCCGGTTCCGCCGCTGCGAGCAGCTTGGATGGGCTCTTCCCGCTACCGATGACGTTGTTGCGAGTGCGGGGGTCCAGGAGCGTGATGAGGGCGTCCAGCAGCACATAGCCCAGGAGGCTCGTGGCACCCATAATGAGGACGAACCCCTGGATGACGGGCACGTCGCCCTTGAGGACGCCGTCCAGGGACCAGCCGCCGACGCCGGGCCAGGAGAAGACGCTTTCGATGATCGCCGCGCCGCTGAGTGCTGCGGCAAACAGGAGGACCATGTACGTCATCAGGGCCCCGCGTACATCGCTCAGCGCGTAGCGGAACACTTGCAGCGGCCTCAGTCCGCAGGCCCTGGCGAATTCGATCTGCGGCGAATTCAGGACCTGGAGGAGCCCTGTCCGCACAGTCTTGCCGAACGGGGCCGCGAAGAACAGGCCCATGGTGATAATGGGCAGCACGGCCCTGCTGAGGATGGATTGCACAGTTGTCCATTGACCGGCAATCACTGCGTCCAGAGCAAGGGATCCGGTGACCTTGGGCGGCGGAATATCCGCGCTGGAAAGCATGCCCAGCGGGGCCGGGGCCAGATGGAGCTGCTGGTAGAAGATGAACAGAAGGAGGAGGGCAAGGACAAACTCCGGCATGGCCATAAGGACCGAGACGCCGGCGGTGAAGGCCTTGTCTGCCCCGCGTCCGTAGCGGTAGGCCGCGAGCGTCCCCACTCCCATGCCGATGAGCAGCGCCAAGACAAGGCCGGGAACCAGGTAGACCAGGGTGTTCGGCAGCCGGACCCAGATCTCCCCCGCGACTGGACTTCCCGTGAAGAACGAATTTCCCAGATCCCCTCTCAGGGTGCGGCCCATGTACTCCAGGTAGCGCTCCCAGAACGGCTTGTCCAGGCCCAGCTGGGCATTGATCCGGGCGATGTCCGCGGGGGTGGCATACTCGCCCAGCAACGCGATTGCAGGGTTGCCGGGAAGCAAGGAGACCAGGCCGAAGCTCAGGGTGATGAGGCCCAGGAGGAGCAGGAAGGCGATGACGAGCCGGGACAGGACGTAGCGGATCATGCCATGGCCGCCTTTTCTCCGGCGGTATAAGGAATGGGTGGCATGGCCGCGGACATCAGGACCTGCGTGTAGGGCTGCTGCGGACGTGAGAGAACATCGTCCGTGGTGCCCGTTTCAACAAATCGTCCCCTGTGCATCACGGCAACGTGGGAACAGAAGTGCCGCACCGTCTCGATGTCGTGCGAGACGAACACGTAGGTCAGCCCCCTGGCGAGCTGCAGCCTCGAGAGCATCCGCAGGATGGACGCCCTGATGGTCAGGTCCAGGGACGACGTCGGCTCATCCAGGACCACCAAGATGGGGTCCGTGACGAGGCACCTGGCAATGCCCACCCTTTGCTGCTGTCCCCCGCTGAGGTTGGCCGGGCGGCGGTTCAGGAAGTCCTGCGAGAGCCCCACTTCTTCCAGCGTGTCCATGACGCGATGCAGGCGTTCAGCCCTGGACCCGTAGCTCTTGGCGACAATCAGGGGTTCCTCGACGATCTGGCGGATGGTCAGGCGCGGATTCAGGGACGCGAACGGCTCCTGGAAGACAATCTGCCAGCGCCGCCGCCGCTTCCTCAGCTCCGCCTTGGACAACGCACGGATGTCTTCGCCTTCGAGGAGTATCATGCCGGAATCGGCCTCGCTGAGCCTGAGGATGAGGCGGCCAAGGGTTGATTTGCCGGAGCCGCTTTCGCCGATGATCCCCAAGGTCTCACCCGGTTCGACGGCAAGTGAAATACCGTCCACCGCCGTGACCGGCAGTCCTTGCGGCGTTCGAAACGTCTTCCGGACGTCCTTCAATTCAATGATGGGCATGGTCAGACGCTCCTGGATTCGAAGAGTTCAGTGGGAAGGGTGGAGCCGGCGGGTGCCGGGCCGGCTGAGGCAGCCTTCGGCTGGACGACGGAATTGAGCAGCGAGACGGTGTAGGGATCCTTGGGCCGGACAAACACCTCGGACACCGGGCCCTGCTCGACGATGCGGCCGCGGTACATCACCAGGACGCGGTCGCAGTAGTTGGCCACCACGCCGAGGTCATGGGTGACGATCAGCATCGAGCGGCCACTCTCCTTCGTCAGCCGGGTGAGGGTGTCCAGCACCTGCCGCTGCACGGTGAGGTCGAGCGCCGTCGTCGGTTCATCCGCGATGACCAAACGGGGGTTTAGGTACAAGGCCATGGCGATGACCACACGCTGGGCCATGCCACCGCTGAGCTCGTGCGCGTAGCCACGCATGACGCGTTCTGGATCGTTGACGCCGGAGGAGGCCAGAAGATCGAGGGCCAGGCCGCGCGATTCGGCATCGGCCTTGAGACCGTGCGCCTTGGCGATGTTCGCGAACTGCTTTTCGATGCGCACCACCGGGTTCAAAGCACTGAAGGGGTTCTGCGCCACGAAGCCGATTTCCTTGCCACGGATGTGGCGAAGCTCCCGTTCCGGCAGGCGGACCAGATCCTGGCCATGGAATTCGGCACTGCCCTCCATGATGCGCCCAGGCGGCATCAACAGCTTGACCACTGAGCGCACAACGGTGGACTTGCCCGATCCTGATTCACCCACGACGCCAACGATTTCATTGGCGCCGACCTCGAAGGAGATGCCATGGAGGACACGGGTGGTGCCTTCCCGGGAGTGGAACTCCGTCACGAGGTCCCGCACGTGAAGTCCTGTGGTCATTGTGCCCGCTCCACTCGCTCGATCTTGGTTTCGATTGCTCCGGCAATCACATTGAGTGAGCCGATGGCCAGCAGCATGGCGGCGGTCGGGAATGCCGCCGCCCACCATTCGCCGCGGATCAGCATGCTGACGCCGTCATTGATCATGGCCCCCCAGGTCGGTGTGGGCGGCTCGACACCTACGCCCAGGAAGTTCAGCGCGGCAATCGTCCCCAGTGCGTTGGCGGCTGTCAGCGTCGCCTGCACCAGGACCACGCCATAGGCGTTGCGGAAGATGTGGTTAAACGCGATCCGGATGGGCGAGCAGCCGATCGCCGCCGCGGCCTCCACGTAGCGCGCGGAGCGGAGAGCCATGGCCGCCGCCCGGGAAAGCCGTACGAACCGTGGCGCCGCAACGATGGCGATCGCCAGGACCACGTCCGTTGCCCCGCCGCCCATGAGCTTGATGGAGACGACGGCGATCACGATGATCGGTAGTGCGGCAAAGGCGTCAATGACGCGCATGATGGCCTCGCCCAGCCGGCCGCTGATGGCGAACAGTCCTAAGGGGACGCCCACCAGCAGGGACAGGGCCGTGGCGGCGAGGGCCACGGGCAGGTCCAGCTTGGCGGCCTCGATGGTCCGCGAGAAGATGTCCATCCCATTGCCATCCGTGCCGAACCAGTGCGTCCCGTTCGGCGCGATGCCGATCGCATCGGTGTCCGGACGCAGGGGGTCATACGGCAAAGGCGCCATCATCGCCAGGAGGGGCAGGCACACAATGACGGCCACCGCGATGACAACCATAATGGTGCTGGACCGGCCAACCAGGAGGGTCTGGCCGCGGCGGGCCCAGGCCGTGACCCGCAGGCCAGGCGAGGTGCGCGGAAGTCCTTGGATGCTCATGGGGCCGCCGCCTGGATTCGGCCGGCAACGGCATTGGGGGCGAGGTGGACGCGAGGGCTGTCCATGATGAGTCCACCCGCAATGTATTGAAGATCGTCCTGCTTCAGGACCAGTGGCTGTTGCATATTCAGCTCCCTGCTCGGACCATGATTGGCAACCGCCTCATATCAAAGTCTCATCACTTTATTGAAAGTGACTGTAGCGCCAAGTGTGACGAATTGCACGCTTTTTCTCAGGAATCAGGGAACCGTTCCGATGTGACTTCGGGAGTGCAGATTCCTTTCGCAGGCCATTCACGGAGGTGTGGAAAGGCCTGCACTTCTCCTTGAATGCCTAAAGCACACCATTGACACGGCCCAAAAGTTTCTTCAATATAGTGAGCAAGTGCCGATTGTGATGAAGCTCTGGTGCTATCGACGCCGCCAGCACCCACGGAACAGATGAGGAACGGAACCCGCGATGCCCAACTTTCAGGAAACAACAGCGACAGTAGCAACCCGACAGCCCGCAGCGGGCCAGCCGGTGAAATACCTCCTCCACGATGGCGAGCTAGTGGACCACGCCGACGCCCGCCTCCATGTGCTGAGCACCTCGCTTAAATACGGCGTTGGAGTCTTTGAGGGGTTCCGTGCGTACTGGAGCGAGGACGAGCATCAGCTGTACGCGTTCAGAATCGGCGACCACATGAAGCGCCTGATTGATTCCATGAGGGTCGTGGAGATTGACGGCCCGAAGGACATCGTCCAGCTCGGCGAGCAGCTGCTGGGACTGATCCGGGCCAACGGACTGCGCGGCAATCTGCACATGCGGGCCCAGGTGTTTGTCGATTCCAAGGACGGCAAGCCGGAGGACACCGGTCCCTCCACCGTGTTCATGGCAGCCATCCCCATGGGCAACTACTTCGGTTCCACGGGCCTGGATGTGCAGATCAGCAGCTGGGCACGGCTCTCGGACCGGTCCATGCCGCCCCGTGTGAAGTCGATCGCCAACTACCAGAACGGCAGGCTCGCCCTGCTGGAAGCCAAGCGCAACGGCTACAACGCGGCGCTGCTGCTCACGGAGAACGGACACGTCGCCGAGGGCGCCGGCTACAACGTCTTCATGGTCCGTCAGGGGAAGCTGTGCACTCCCCCGGTGACGGACAGCATCCTAGAGGGAATCACCCGGGACAGTGTCCTGCACCTCGCCCGCACGGAGCTGGGCATCGACGTCGACATCCGCCCCATCGACCGCACCGAGCTGTACTCGGCCGACGAAGTATTTGTCTGCGGCAGCGCGGCAGAGGTCAACCACGTCGCGTCGGTGGACCGCACCGCCATCGGCAAGGGAACGGCCGGAGACATCACCCGCAGTCTCCAGGATCTGTACCAGCAGGCCGTCCTCGGACGTGTGGCCGCGGACCAGAACTGGGTCACGCCCGTCTACTCGGCCTAGGAGGAAATCCATGCAAGACATCCAGACGCTCCAGGTGGTGTCGTCCGCGGAGCTGGCGCGTGCCGGCTACGAACACGCCTCGCTGTCCTTTGAGGCGAGCGCCGAACCGGTTCTCACCGTCAACCAGGGCGAGCATTTCTGGCTCGACGCCCGGAGCCTGCTCACCGGCGGTCTCTTCGAGGAGACCGGTGAGTACGAGAAGCTGTCCATTCCGGTCACCGGACCGGTGGCAATCCGTGGGGTGAATCCCGGCGACGCGTTGCGCGTAGACATCCACGAGATCAGAATCGCCGACCGCGGGGCCATGGTCACGCTGCCAGGACGCGGCGGCTTCACGGGGGGCCTCGGCAGGGCGGGCCACGTGGTGGAGATCGTGGACGGCCAGGTGGTGTTCGGCCACGGTATCTCCATCCCCGTTCGGCCAATGATCGGTAAGGTGGGGGTTGCGCCGGCGGGCGCCGGTCTCAATTCGAGCACCGTGGGAATCCACGGCGGCAACATGGACTGCAAGGACGTGACGGCGGCTTCCGCCGTCGTCCTCCCCGTGCAGGTGCCCGGAGCGATGCTGTACGCCGGGGATCTGCACGCGGCCCAGGGTGACGGCGAATGCTCACTGACCGCCGTCGAGGTCGAAGGCAGCGTGCGGCTCTCCTGCACGGTGGTCCCGGGGACTGCGGTTCCCAACGGCGGCGCCGGCATCCGGCGGCCGGTGGTCCTCAGCTGCGGTTCCGTCATCACCATCGGCGACGGCGACACCCTGGACGAGGCGGCGAGGCTCGCCTTGGACGACATGCTCGAACTGCTTCAAACGGACCGGAACTGGTCGCGGGAAAAGACCGCGATGCTCCTCAGCGCGGCCGCAGATGTGTCCGTCTCGCAGCTAGTCAACGCCCGCGTCTCGGCCAAGGTCACCCTAGCCTCACGCTATTTCAGCGCCGAACCTTTCACCCTTGATTCTTCCGACACCGTGAATGCGCAGGTCTCCGATGTTTGATCTCCTCCTGACCAACGGCTTGGTGGTTACACCCTCCGGTGCCGAGCGCCTGGACATCGGAATCGCGGAGGGCAAGATCGTGTCGCTCCGGGCCGCAGCGGTGGGCACACCCGACGAAGCCCGGCGTGTGGTGGACCTGAAGGGCCAGCTGGTGGTGCCGGGCGGCGTGGACCCCCATGTGCACACCAACTCGGTGCTACCGACCGCCGCGGAGAGTGGCATCATGTGCTTCGGGCCGGACCGCGTGAGCGAGGGCGCGATCTATGGCGGCACCACCACCCTCGTGGACTTTGCGCACTGGCAGCCGGGCGACGAACTGTCCGACTCGTTCGCACGGAAGTCGGCGGAGTGGGCCGGTTCCACTTACACGGATTACGCTCTGCACGGCACCTTCAAAGAGCCGGAGATCCCGTTCGAAGTCCTGGAGCAGGTCCCGGACGCTGTGGCCAACGGGCATGGCAGCTACAAGGTGTGGATGACGAACACGACACCGACGCGGCCCAAGCAGAAGACAGACCTGGGCAACATGTGGGGGCTGATGGAGCAGACGGCTGCCGCGGGCGCGATGCTTGCCGTGCACGCCGAGGACGATGACATTGTCATGTACTCGTACAAGAAGCTGCAGCGGCAGGGCAAGACCGCCCTTGAGTACATGCACCATGCCCACAACAACCTCTCCGAAAAGCTCTCCTTCCAGCGGGCCATCACCCTTGCCCACCATGTAGGGGCTCCCATCTACCTGATGCACGTCAGCGCCCGCGAGGGCGTGGATGCCATCCGCGAGGCACGGGGCCGCGGCCAGGCGGTGTACGGCGAGATCCTCCCGCACTACGCCTACTTCACAGCCGAGGACTACAAGCAGGAGAACGGCGCAATCTACCACACGTACCCGTCATTGAAGTCCGAGACCGACCGGGATTCGATGTGGGAATCGCTGCTGGACGGCTCGTTGAGCACCTTGGCCACCGACGGCGTGTGCACGGACCTGGACGTGAAGACGCGCGGCAAGACCATCCTCGACGCGACCGGCGGCCATGCCGGCGTCGAAATGCGTATGGCGGTGGCCTACACCGAAGGCGTCGCGAAGAGGGGCCTCGATCTGACCCGCTTCGTGGACATCACGTCTGCCAATGCCGCCAAGATCCTGGGCCTGTACCCGCAGAAGGGTGTGGTCGCCGTCGGCAGCGACGCGGACCTTGCCGTGCTGGACACAAACGTGGATCGCCGGATCAGCGCCTCGGATCTTCACGAGGCGGACTACACGCCGTGGGAGGGCTACCAGGTGGCGGCGTGGCCAAGCATGACCGTGCTGCGCGGGACCGTCATGGTGGAGGACCGGAAGTTGCTGACGGGCCCGGGCGGATCGCTGCTGAAGCAGCGAGTGTCCAGCGACGTCCTCAACCGGCCGGCCTGCTGAGCCAGCGGGCCGCGCATTCCGCTTGCCGCCGTACGCCAGTGGCCTCTGCGCGAATGATCTTTGGGCCACAAGAAAGGGCCGCCGATGCCCAGCCTGAGCAATGGTACGTCTACTTTCGGCGCAGCCAGAAGGCGAAGGCAGTAGGCGGCCGGCCGAAACGAGCAAGATGCGACTGCAGTCAGATCAGGGCGGCCACGGAAGCAGAGTCCGAGTCCCCCACATCTCGAATCTTCTGACCGTCCTGCCGCGGGCAATAGAGACCGTTCGGGACATCGGATCGCCAGGCCGCCACGAACATCAACAACTCGGAAGGACTGGGCCGCAAAGTATCCCCTGAAATCAGATAGCTGGAAGAAACGATGTCGGCAGAACCGGCCCACAAAGGACCAAATGCAGCCCGAACGCGTTGACAAGGTGTTGACACTGTCAACATCCCATTTGGGCGGACCATCGCGCCGTCAGCCGCTTTGCATGGTCCGCACGAGGGAGGTAGTGGAAGGAAATCCCCTTGGTCACGTCGTCAACAGAACCCTTAATCATGAATGAGTGTTGGCCAACAAGGGCCACCACAACAAGCCAGAGAAGAGGACCGATTAACCCCGCATCCCAGCAGGCGAACGGCCCACCGGCCAGGACCCTGAACCCGCCACCCCCATAACTTCAAAGGAAACCGCGGCGCCAGGCACAGACGGCGTCAGAAGGACCCGCGGAGGGTCAATGTACACACATTAAGGCAAAAACCCCTCTGACGAGGGGTCATGCTGTGCCCGAGGTGGGACTCGAACCGGGTTCCAGCCCTTGAATATCCGCCACTCCCCCGAAAACCTCCGCAATCCGGCCCAGTCCGCCACCAGTACGACCCGATCCGAAGCCCAGGGTGTGCACATTGTGCACACCCTCCCTTTTGTCCACTACGACTCCCCCAACCAGGCTGCTTAGAGGGCCGTCCGGGCGGGACATTTGTGTCTTGTGTGCGATTTCGCTCCGATATGAAGATTCGGCCTCCGAAACCGGACCGGCCCCGAACAAGCACCGCACCAGGGGGCGGCCCTCATGCTGGAAATCGACGAACATCATGGTGGCGGTTTCCTCCTTTCCGAACATCTCATGGAGAAGAGAACAGCAACCTACATGACCAACCGACAGGCTGGCCCTCCAGAAAGTGAACACGCACCACCAACGGCGCAGCAGCCGACCGCAACGTCCGCCTCTTCCCGGCAAAGAGAGCAGTACGACCTGAGGCCCCAGTTCCCTCTGCACTGGGTGCCGTTTGAGACCACTCCCCGGGCGCCATGCCTTTCAGCGGGCGATGGCGGCACTTCCGGCGGCAAATGAGCCCACCAGTTCGGGGAGGTCTTTTACCCCGGCGAGGATGCGCAGGTGCGGGTGCCTGCCCAGCTCCTCCGCGCCGAGTTTTCCGGTGAGGACACCGACGCCGGCAACGCCAGCGTTTGCGGCTGCCTGTAGGTCATTGACGGTATCGCCGGCGGCCAGCACGGCGGCAACGTTTAGGACGCCGGTGCGCTCCATGGCGCGGTGGATCATGTGGGGCGCCGGCCGGCCGCGGGGCACCTCGTCGGAGGTGACGACGGCGTCCAGCAGTTCGCCATCCCCCACGCGCCAGCCCAGGGTGGCCAGCAGCGGATCAGCCACATCCCGAGAGAAGCCCGTAGTCAGAGCCACCTTGACGCCCATGGATTTCAGGGTCCGCAGCGCGTCCTCCACGCCGTCCAGGGGCACGGGTGCGTTCGCAGCGTAGAGGGCCGCCAGGATCTCCCGGAAGCGGACGAAGGTCCGCGCAACGAGCCCGGGCTCGGCGGCACCGCCGCCAAGTTCCAGCAGCGCGGCGATAGCCTCGGTCTTGTCCGCTCCCATCCACGTCTGGAGGTTCGAGGGGGTCACGTCCGGGCCCGCCTCCCGGACGGATTCCTCAAGTGCGCGGTAGACATCCCCGTGTTCGTCGATGGTGGTTCCGGCCATGTCGAGGGCGACAAGTTCAATCATTGCGGTGCTCCTTGGGATGTCGGCACTCGGACCAGGTTGGCGCGGTGCTCGCTTGTGTTTTCGATGGTGAAGTTGGTCAGGCCGGGGATGTACCTGTCATCGGAGTATTCAATGGGCTCCCCGGCCGCGGATGACGTCAGGCGCCGTTCACGGAGCAAGGGTGCCCCGGGTTCGACGCCGAGTAATTCCGCATCCAGCCCCTGAGCTGCCACGGCGTCGATCGTGTGCCGGCCCCGGCTCAGGTCCACCCCATGGCTTTTTAGGAAGCTGAAAATGGAGCCGCTGTCCGTATCGAAGTCGAAAAGCAGCCGGCCGACGTCGAGGACGAAGCTTGTTCGCTCCACCATGGCCGGCGCATCCCCGAGAAGGCGCAACCGCAGGACTTCCACAACAGGCTCGCCGGCCCTGATTCCTAGCTGGGCAGCCACCTCGGGCGACGCTGGGCGACGGGCGATCTCGCGCGTCTTCTGGCCGGGGGTCTTGCCAATGGATCCCGCCCATTCCGTAAAGGACATGAACGTTGTGAACGGCTGGGACAACGCCGCCCGGCCGGCAACAGGCTGCTTGCCGCGCCCGCCCAAAATGAGACCCTCCGTGCGCAGAGCTGAGAGGGCCTGCCGGACGGTTCCCCGGGAGGCCTCTAATTCCCGGCAAAGCTCCGCCTCGCTGGGAATCTGGGATCCCTCGGCCCATAACCCAGACGTGATCCGCATACGAAGTTCGTCGGTCAGGCGCTGGTGGAGAGGCTGTAGCTGCGATAAGGACATGACTTGATCATACAAGTCGCATATGCGGGCTTCCCAGACATCCCGGCCTCTTTGGATGAACAAGGCCCTAACTCCGCGGAGCTTCAATGAACAACCCGTTAACTTGTACATACAACTGCCAATTTGGCTTGATTGCAGAAGCGCCCAGCAGCCACTATCGATCTTGTGAATACTGAAAACCTTCAAAGCCAAGCCGCCAGCAGCGTCCCTTCCTCCGTGGACGTGGTGGTGGTCGGGGCAGGCATCGTGGGACTGGCCCATGCCGCCCTTGCCAACGAACGCGGGCTCTCCGTGCTGGTCATCGAACGCGACCACCGAGCAGTGGGCGCCTCCATCCGGAACTTCGGGCACTGCTGCATTACCGCGCAGACCGGCGACTTGTATGAACTGGCCGTCACCGGCCGCAAGCACTGGCTGGCCTACTCGGAACGCGCCGGCTTCTGGGCTACAGAATCCGGCGCCGTAGTAGTTGCGCGAACCGAAACAGAACTCCGCGTCCTCCAGGAGCTGGCGGAACGCCGCGAACCCGGCCAGATCGTGTTGCTCAGCGCCGCGGAAACGTCCGCGCGGCTGGGCCGACCGGCTGTCGGGGTTGCGGACCCAACGGAAAGTCCCTTCGTCGGCGGCGCGTGGCTTCGCGATGACCTCCGCGTCGATCCCCGGACCACGGTGGCGAGCCTCGCCGCGTGGCTGGACTCCCGCACGGACGCGTCAGTGCGGTGGAACACATCCGCCCTCGGCTTCGCCGCCGGGACCGGGCGGACAGCCCTTGTCCGGACAAGCCGGGGCGATGTGGAAGCTGACCATGTGTTTGTGTGCGTGGGCCACGACGTGGACCTGCTCTTCCCCGAGGTTGCCGAAGGACACAAAATCCAACGCTGCTCACTCCAGATGGCAGCCGCGGCGGGCCCCGACGGATTGGACCTGGACCCCGCGGTCCTGACCGCCACCTCCATGCTCCGCTATGGCGCCTTTGTGGAAATGCCATCCGCGCCGGACCTCCTCGCGGAAGTCCAGGCGCAGGACCCTGCCCTCCTGGACATCGGAGCCAACGTGATGTTCACCCAGCGCCCTGACGGCACCCTGTTGCTGGGCGACTCCCACGCCTACCAAAAAACGGTTGAACCCTTCCTGGTGGAGCCCACCACAGCACTCCTGCTGGACCGCATCCAGGAGGTCCTGGGTGTCGACAGCCTCGACATCACGGAACGCTGGCAGGGCATTTACGCCTCGTCCGAGGTGGGTCCGCTGCTGATTGCCGGCGTTGCACCCGGCGTCACTGCCGTGTCTGTCACCGCGGGAATCGGCATGACCGTTTCCTTTGGGCTGGCAGCGCGCAACATCTCCGCCCTCCCCTGAAAATCGTCCTCTCCTTTCCCCAAAACTTCCTGCCCGTTCGCCTAAACCCCCTGAAGGATTCCCCATGAACACCCGTTACTTTGCCCTGATTCCCGCTGCCCTTCTGGCTGCTGCCGGGCTGTCCTCCTGTGCCAACACGGAAGCGCAGACCGCTTCAGCGAACGCGCCCGCCTATTGCGCCGATGGCCCCATTAAATTCGGCATCGAGCCCTTCGAAGACCCCACCAAACTCGAGCCTGCTTACCGCGTCCTCGCGGACGCCCTGGAGGACCGGCTCGGCTGCGAAGTGGAGGTCCAGGTAGTGGAGGACTACTCCGCCGAGGTGCTCGCCATGGCCAATAACCGCCTGGACATCGGACAGTTCGGACCCATGGGCTACGTCTTCGCCAGCACCAAGGCGGGAGCGGAACCTATCGCCTCCTTCGGGACGGCCCACGGCAAACTCAGCACGTACACGGCCGGCATGTGGGTGGCCAAGGACTCCGCCATCCAGTCCATCAACGACCTCAAGGGCAAGGATGTGGCACTCGGAAGCATCGGCTCCACCTCCGGAGATGTCCTCCCGCGCTACGGACTCAAGAAGGCCGGCATCAGCGAATCGGACCTGGACATCAGCTACTCAGGCGGGCACCCCGAAGCCCTCCTTGCCCTGACCAATGGGACAGTTGACGCCGCGCAGATCAACTCCCAGACCTTCGCCTCGGCAACCGCCGCCGGCACGTTCAAGGCTGAGGATTTCCGGCAGATCTGGACCTCGGACGCCATCCCCAACGATCCAATCACCATCCGTGGAAACGCCGATCCCGCCCTCAAGGAAGCCGTCCGCGACGCACTGGTGAACCTCCCCGCCGAAGCCATCGAAAAGGTGGGCGCGTTCCTGGACGTCACGCCCCCGGGCCCGCTGCTGGCCGTCACAAAAGACACCTACCAGCCGCTGTTCGATCTCGCCGCCACCATGGGACTCACTGAGGAGGACCTGTGACCGCCGTCGAAGTCGCGGGCCTGACCAAGGCTTATGCCGGCACCAAGGTACTGGACGGCGTCGATTTCACCGTCCGGGCAGGTGAACTGCTCGCGTTCCTGGGCGCCAACGGCTCGGGCAAATCCACCACCCTCAAGTGCGTCATCGGGCTGACCCGCCCGGACACCGGCACCATCCGGGTCCAAGGCAAGGACCTGGGTGCGCTTCAGGGTCGGGCCCGGATCCAGGCGCGCAGCGAGGCCGCCATGGTCTTCCAGAAAATCCATCTGGTCCCGCGGCGCACGGCCCTGGACAACGTCTGCTCCGGCGGACTCCTGCGGGTCCGCGGCCTTGCCTCGGCCAGTCCGGCGTTCTTTGCCAAAGGACTGAAGGAGGAAGCCATGGCCTGCCTGGACCGCGTAGGACTGGCAGGTGTTGCGCTGGAAAGGACGGGAAAACTCTCCGGCGGCCAGCAGCAGCGCGTCGCGATCGCCCGGGCCCTCTGCCAGCGCGCGTCGGTAGTGCTGGCGGACGAACCGGTCTCCGCCCTGGACCCCCACGCAGCTGAACAAGTCATGGCCCTCCTGGCCGAACTCGCCCACACCGAGAACCTCGCCGTAGCAGCGGTGCTGCACCAGCCGGACCTCGCGATCCGCCACGCGGACCGCGCCATAGGACTCCTCAAGGGAAAGATTGCGTTCGACGGCAGCATGGCCGGCCTGACGGACGAGGTCCTGGAGACGCTGTACGCACCGGACAGGGTTGCAGCATGAGCGCCCCTGCCCTCCCCCGCGCCCCGCGCCAAGGGACCCGCAGGGGAACCATCGCCGCCGCCGCAGTGGTCTTTGTTGTTCTGCACCTGATTGCATTCGAGAGCACCGAATTCAAACCGGCACTGCTGATTGACGGCGCCCAGGGCATGGGGCGGTTCCTCGCCGAGGCGTTCCCACCGGACCTGAACTGGGACAAGGTGCTCAAGCCCAGCCTCGAAGCCACCCTGGTGACGCTCTGGATCGGGCTGCTGGGAACCACACTCTCCATACCGACCGCCCTCCTGCTCGCCGCACTGGCCTCTGAGACCACCTCACCGCATCCCGTGGTGTACCAGGCAGCGCGCGCCATACTGTCCTTCTTCCGGGCCGTTCCTGACGTAGTTTTCGCCTTGATCTTCGTCACCGCAGTGGGTCTTGGACCCTTCGCAGGCGTACTCGCCCTCATCTGCCACAACACCGGGGTGATGGGCAAACTCTGGGCCGAAGCCATGGAAGAGAGCGACCAAGGACCAGTCCAGGCACTTGCCTCAGCCGGTGCCAGCAAACTGCAACAGACGTTCCACGCGAGCATCCCACTGGTGGTCCCACAGTTCGTGGGACTGCTCCTATACCGGTTCGACGTGAACGTGCGATCCTCCCTGGTGCTCGGACTGGTGGGCGCCGGCGGCGTGGGCCTGCTCATCAACCAGGCCATCAAATCATTCCAGTTCGATCAAATGCTCACTCACATCATCGTCGTGCTCGTCCTGATCGTCGCAGTTGACCGGGCGTCGGCCATGATCCGACGCAAGCTCGCCTGACTGAAGGTAAGGACACGTGGACGACGGTGGGACCTCCCGTCGTCGTCCACTCTGTCTGCGCGGACCTCTGACGCGGAGGTTCAGTCTCTCCGTGAGGCGCAGCAGGGTCTTGGGTGGAAACCACTCGGAACGATCCAGAGAGCAGACGGCAGCATCGATCACGCCGACGTCGGCGGAGAGACGATATTGGCCGTTACGTCAGCCCCGACCCGGTCTGGAGGGTCGGGCCAGGTGGCCTGGGCAGGACCAGAAAGAGCTCCTGATTAACGGCCTCCAGGTCCAGGAAGCCGGATCGAAGGGCTCATGGGCGCCGGTCATCTCCATGTAGTCGTCGACATAGCTGATGGTGGCCGAGTTCCCGGACCATTCCACTGAGTATTGCCCGTCCTTGAACGGGTCGTAGCCGTTATTGGTGCTGATCGCGGCGCGGAAATCGAGGAGCGGGCCGCAGGCGGGATCGTAGATGGGGTGTCTGCCGACCAGGAGGCAGCTGCTGTCGAGGATAAGGAGCCGGTGGGCACCGTTCGGTGTTTGGATGCTGCGGTAGGTCGTGTCCGCCACGATCGTCATGAACGCACCGAAGAGGGAGAACGCGGTCAGGGCAGAGGCGGTCAGGGCAGAGTCGGTCAGGGACCAGAGGATGGTTGCCGCCGCGGTCCGCAGCCGGCCCGGGGGAATCATGCTCACGGTGATGCCCCGTGTGTTGCAACGACCGCTAGACGCCAAGCCCACGAAACGGCTCAACTTTCGACCAGCGCTGACAAAAACGACAGTACAGCTAGCTGCTGGCCTAAGGTGCGCACGTCAGGTTTCTGAGACAGTTTTATCGTTGTTTTTCGGTTACGCAGCCAGGGAGTCCTGGTCGCCGGTCTGGTGGGCGGTGAGGGCTGCCGCCGGGGGACGGTGACCCGCTCTGGCATTTGGCCGTTTGCGGTTGTACCAGGACTCGATATAGTCCATGACCGAGGTGCGGGCCGCGAGCCGGCTGGTGAAGCTGTGGTGTTGGTAGAACTCGGTCTTCAGATGCGAGAAGAAATTTTCGGCGACGGCATTATCCCAGCACACGCCGACCTTGCCCATGGACTGGGTAACGTTGTTCCCGGCGCACCAGCCCTGGAATTTGGCAGAGGTGTACTGGGCGCCGCGGTCCGAATGGAAGACCGCCCCGTCCGCATGCAGGTAGCCGTGATCGCGGGCCATGGCCAGCGCCCCCGCGCATAGCTCCGTGCGCATGTGGCCGTTGTTAACGCCAACCGAAAATCGGGCCAGAAACGCCAACTGAAAATGAGACCACTGACCAATACGGAAGGTGATCACAATTGGATGTTTGGGCGCAGAGACGCCACCGATTCGCGACGGGGAAGATCTCCAAGGGGTAGCTGGCCAGGAGCTTGGGGTTTCCCTGGGGATCCGAGGTCGGCTACCTCGATGAGCTCGCCCGGCTGATCGGCCAAGACGCTGCCTGAGTAAATCGACCCGGGGTTTCGTCGCGATTGGTCATCCCCATTTGGAATGATCGGGCACGACTGAGCCGGCGCCTCCGGCCCCTTCTGCCTGAACGACGCCGGCTCAACAACGCTTTAAGGCCACCCAGATTAACGCTTCAGCGGTCCTGAAGATAGCGAATTGCGGTTCGGCTGTCTAGCACTTCGGCATACTTGGCTTGGAGATCGAAGAGCGAAGCCTGATGCACCGGCTCGTTTCGGTCTCCCACACCGTCGCTGACGACGATGGGGATGAAGCCGTGCTGAATGGCATCCACGGCCGTCGCCCGGACGCACCCGCTGGTGCTGGTCCCAACAATGACGACCGTATCCACACCCTGTGCGTGAAGCAGCGAGCCAAGGCTCGTGCCGAAGAATGCGCTGGCATATTGCTTGACGATCACTGTTTCGTCCGGCAAGGGGCTAACTTCGGGCATGATCCGGCCATCGGGGGTTTCGCCGATAAGCCGCCGCAGCGCGGGGACCTTCTTGATAAATACGCCTCCGTCCGCACCCTCAGGCCCATATCGGACTTTGGTGTGTATCACGGGTACTGAATTCAGGCGGGCTGCAGCGATCACCTCGGCGGCTACTGGCAGGCAGGACCCGGAGGGCAGACACAGAGGGCTTTCCGCATCGAAGTATGCCTGCATCAGGTCGATTGAGAGCACAGCGGGCTTCTTCCCCGGCGTTAGGGATCCGTTAAAGCCGTCGGTGAATCCCTCCACGGTTTCGCTCACACTGCCAGAGGCGGCGTCGGTGCAGGCAACCCGGTTTCGACCAGACTGTTGGCCAGCAGCGTTGCCATGTCACCACCCCGGTTGAAGAGGGGCAGTGGCTCTTCGCGGATCGACCGCAGCTCGGACCGCAGCGCGTCGGTTGCACCGGCGTCGAGCTCCCCGTCCTCGTTGCAGGCCACGCCGTAGCGGCGGGCCCCGGCAGCAGACACCAGGCCGCGGCGCACTTCCTTGCAGACCAGTTCGGGATCTCGGGCAAGCGGGTCGCCCCATCCGCCGCCGCCCCAGGTGACGAAGTGGAGGACATCGTCCTTGCCGACGGCGACATCATGTATCTTGCTGGGCAGCACCTCCGTGGTGCCATTGGCCCTATCGATCCACTTGCGGCCCCGGGATCCCGGTTCCCCGCCTTTGACTCCCCAGGGGTAGGTCAGCCAGCGGTCATCGTGGATTGCGATGGTGCCCGGCTCCAGGAAGCGGTAGGCAACGTCCACTCCATTGCCGCCCCGGTGGAGTCCCGGGCCGCCGGAGTCCGGGATGGTTTCCCAGCGGTCCACGATCAACGGGTAGTAGGACTCCAGGTATTCGCAGGGGATGTTGACAAAGGAGGGCCACAGCGAATGACCGTCGGGGCCGTCGCCGACCGGCCGGCCGGGGATGCCGCCGAAACCGATGGAATAGAGCTGGAACCATTCGCCCTTCCGTTCCCCTTCGCTGTAGTTGCCGGAATACATAAAGTGCGGGGACGATGAGAACCCTGCAGCGTTCAGCAGGTCCGGGTTGGCCTGCCCCAACAACCCGCCAAAGAGGTCGAAGAGCCGGCCGATGCCGTGGTTGCGGCCGTTCAGGGCCGCCGGGTACTTGGGTTTCCAGAATGAATTCTCCGGGATTTCAACGTCCACCAGCGGATAAAAGCCGTCGTTCCAAAGGATTTGCGGATCCGCGACGGTGATCATGTAGATGCCGAAGAACATGCGGATCAGATTCTCGTTGATGTAGTAGTTGATCGGCCCCTGAGCTTGAGGACTGCTGCCCGTGAGGTCAATCAGCACCTTCTCGCCGGTGCGCGTGATGGTCATCGTCAGCTCGTAGGGCCCGAACCCGCGTCCGTCATCGTCAATGTAGTCCGTGAAGGAAAGCGGCTTGTTCTCTTCAAATACAAGTGCGAGCAGGACTTTCATGGCGCGGTAGTTACGGTCGAGCAGCGCATTCAGGGCCGAGGTGTAGGTGTCCACACCGAAGCGGGCGCACATCTCCTGGACCCGCCGCGACGCCGTGCTGCAGCCCGCAACGATACCGTTGAGGTCGGCCCGGTTCCAGTCCGGTTTGCGGACCTGGTTCAGGATGATGCCCAGCGACGTTTCGTCGCGTTCGCCCTTCCTATACAGCTTGAAGGGCGGGATGATTACGCCTTCTTCGAAGATTGTGCGGGCGTCCGTGGGCATAGAGGCCGGGGTCTTGCCGCCGACGTCGGTCATGTGCCCGAACTGGGATGCCCAGCCGACGATGCGTCCCTCGAAGAAGATGGGCATGACGACGAGCCAGTCGTTCGCGTGGCTGATAGCGGCGCCGCAAGAGTACGGGTCCGATGTCATCAGCACATCACCTTCCTCGATGGTGCCGCTGAAGTTTTCGAGGAAATCCGGGATGGACAGGCCAAACTGGCCCACGATCATCTTTCCGGCTGGATCAGCGATCAAGGGGAACTCGTCGTGCTGTTCACGGATGCCAGGGCTCAGTGCCGTGCGGAAAAGCGTTTCGTCCATTTCGTAGCGGGCGCTGCGGAGAGCATTTTCGATGAGGTCGAGGGTCACAACGTCCACGTCCACCGTGTTGAGGGGTCGCGTGGCGGTTTCAACTATCTTTGCCATGGGTCAGTCCTTTGCGGTGGCGGGGTCGGCAGTGGGTCGGATGAGCAGGCTGCCGTGCGGGTGGACGGTCGCCGAGTGCCCGGGAAGAACCAGTGTTGTGGAGTCCATTTCGGTGATGACCGCGGGGCCGGTGACCACATTGCCGGCCTTGAGCCGGTTGCGGTCATAAATGATGGCCTCGATGTTCTCTCCGTCAACGAAAATCGTGTGTTTGCTGCGTTCAGCCTCGGAGGGATCAATTCCGCCCTCTTCAAGGGTGATGGACGCTACCTCGGGCCGGGGTCCACTGACGGTGGCGCGGGCGGTGACGAGTTCGTGTTCGTTGTCGAGCAGGAAGGCGAAGAGCCGCTCGTGCTCTTTGTCGAATTGGGCGCGTAGCTGGGTGAGCCCGTCGCCTTGGCCGAAAGTATCGAGATTTACCGTGATAGGAATTTCAAATCCCTGGCCGTGGTATCGCAGGTCCGCCGAGTACGTGACGGTGAGGTCTTTCTCGTCCAGGCCGGCCGCCAGGAGCGATTCGCGGGCGGTGGCCTCCAAGTCCTCCATAACGCCGCGGACTTGCACGTCGTTGAGTTCACTGAAGCGCCGGACCAGTGTGCGGGCAGACTCATCGCGAAGGCTTGTTGTTGCGTCGCCGTACGCGCAAAGCACTCCTGGTGAGGGCGGAATGATCACCGGCCAGGCTCCGGTCAACTTACCCAGGGCATTGGCGTGCAGGGGGCCGGCACCGCCGAACGCGACCAGCGCGAAATCCCTGGGATCGAATCCCTGCTGCGTTGAAACGAGTTTCAGGGCACCGTAGATGTTCTCGTTGACGATGTCGATGATGCCCTCGGCTGCGTTTTCCACCCCGTCCAGTCCGACGGCTTCGGCGATCATCTTCACTGCAGTGCCGGCAGCCTCGGCGTCGAGGCCTATCTCACCGCCGGCGAGCTGCGAGGGAAGGTAGCCCAGGACCACGTTCGCGTCGGTGACGGTGGGATCCAACCCCCCTCGGCCGTAAGAGGCAGGTCCGGGAGATGCGCCCGCCGACTGGGGACCCACCCGCAGGGCCTGGGTAAGTTGAGGGACGTGTGCGATGGAGCCGCCGCCTGCACCTACTGTGCGGACATCGACGGAGGTTGCACGGACTGTCAGGTCACCGACAGTGGTTTCGCGGCCGATGCGCGGTGTCAGGTTCTGCACGAGCGCGACGTCGGTGGACGTGCCGCCCATGTCAAAGGTCAACAGGTCCGAGAAGCCCGCCTGTTCCGCGGCCCATACCGCGCCGGTGACACCGCCTGCAGGTCCCGAGAGCAAGAGGGACACGGGGTTGCCCGAAGCCACCCGGCCCGAAACCAGTCCACCGTCACTGCGCAGGATGGACAGTTGCGCGTCGACGCCCGCCTCGCCAAGCTTGCTCTCCAGATTGCCAACATATCGGGACACCTGGCCCTGCACATAGGCGTTCGCGACGGTTGTGATGGTGCGCTCGTACTCGCGGAGCTCGGGGAGAACAATGGAGGACCGCGAAACGGGGATGCCCGGGAGTTCTTCGGCTGCGATCTCGGCGATGCGCTGCTCGTGCTCGCCGTTGGCGTAGGAGTTGATCAGGCTGATGCTAAGCGCCTCAATACCTTTTTTCTTCAGTTTTCGCAGCTGAATCCGGACGTCTTGCTCGTCCAGTGCCGTGATTACTTCACCGCTGGTGGTGATCCGTCCAATCACCTCGACCGTGTCTTCGAGGTCGGCGAGCGGCTCAGGTTTGGGCCAGATGATCCAGCCAGCCAAACCACCAGGAACGAATGACCGCGCGATCTGCAACACCTGGCGGAAACCCTTTGTTGTGACGAGTCCAACACGGGCACCCTTATGTTCCAGAATGGCGTTAGTCGCGACAGTCGTGCCATGAAGAACTTCCCGTACCTCCGACATGGCAATGCCGGCAGCCATACACACCTGTTCAATGCCATGCAACACCGCGATGGACTGGTCCTCAGGCGTGGACGACGTCTTGTATCGGTGCGTCTTCCCTGTCTCCTCATCTATCAGCAGAATGTCCGTGAATGTACCGCCGACATCTACACCAAGCCGAAACGCCATCAGTTCTCCTCAAATAGGAACAGCTCAATACCGGGCGCTTCCGCGCCATGGGCGGGTAATGCAAGACGTCAACCGACGCATCCGGGAACAGCCAACGTCCGACCCCGGAGGATAAGAGCCGCTCGGACTCCCCCGGACCGCATCTCGGTGTAATCCACCTCACATCTACTGAGCCTCAGGCTAAAGGCCCACAAACATCCATGTCAACCAATCTGCATACAATTCCGCCGAGAACTTTTCATGATCCTTGACGAACAGGGGGCTGGTCTGCCAAGTTGTATACAGATTCGATGTCCGCTGTCACTGAATGGGCAACTTCGCACGGCATCACAGGGTAATTCCAGGAGGCCCGCATGACGACAAATATTCAAACCACGACCGGTTCAGGACCACTTGCAGGACTCCGCGTGGTCGAGATGGGCCAATTGCTGGCCGGCCCCTTCTGCGGTCAGATGCTGGGCGACATGGGAGCGGACGTCGTCAAGATTGAAGATCCTGCCAATGGCGATCCGCTTCGCCAGTGGGGCCGTCAACTGCCAAAGGGACAGTCGCTGTGGTGGTCCGTCGTGGGGCGCAACAAGCGCTCTGTCACCTTGAACCTGCGCGAGCCCGAGGCCCAGGACCTCGCGCGGAAGCTCCTGTCTTCAGCCGATGTGCTGATCGAGAACTTCCGGCCCGGAACCATGGAACGATGGGGTTTGGGCTACGACGAACTGCAGCAACTTAACCCCCGGCTCATCATGGTGCGGGTTTCCGGTTTCGGTCAGGACGGCCCTTACTCCCAGCGGGCCGGGTACGGGGCCATCGGTGAGGCAATGGGTGGACTTCGGTATGTCGTGGGAGACCCGTCAACGCCGCCGTCGCGGGTCGGTATCTCAATCGGTGACACGCTCGCCGCCCTCTTCGCGACCATCGGGGCGCTGGCGGCCCTCCGGGAACGCGAGACCAGCGGCCGCGGGCAGATCGTGGATTCCTCCATCTACGAGGCGGTCCTCGGCGTGATGGAATCGTTGGTGCCGGAGTGGCAGATCTCCGGCTATCAGCGCGAACGCACCGGGGCCATTCTCCCCAACGTCGCGCCAAGCAACATCTACCCCACCAGCGACGGCAAATGGGTGCTCATCGCGGCCAACCAGGATACGGTCTTCGGGCGGCTGGCGACAGCGATCGGCCGGCCCGAACTTGCTTCCGATCCTCGCTATGCCTCGCACGGGGCACGCGGGGAGCATCAGGCAGAACTCGACGGGATCGTCGCTGAGTACACGTCAACACAGACCGCCGAGGATCTCGAAGCCTCACTGGAGAAACATGGCGTTCCCGCGGGCAAAATATTCCGGCCCGTGGACATGCTCGCCGACCCGCAGTACCAGGCCCGCGAGTCGATCATCTCCGTGGACCACCCGGTGCTCGGCCCCGTCTCCATGCAGAACGTCTTCCCGAAGTTGAGCCGGACCGCGGGCACGGTCCGGTGGCCGGGCCCGGAATTGGGCCAACACACGGAGGAAGTTCTGGCCGGGATCGGTATCACCGGCACCGAACTGTCGAGGCTTCGCGAGAAGGGGCTGGCATGAGTATCCCAAACCTGCCCTCCTCCATACGACTTGTAGAGGTTGGCTTGCGCGATGGGCTGCAGTCCGTCACTGAGACTATCCGCACCGAGGACAAAGTCGAACTTATCCACATGCTGATCGACGCAGGGGTCAGGGAGATCGAAGCCGTGTCTTTCGCCCACCCTAAGGTGCTTCCACAACTCGCCGACGCGGAAGACGTTATGGCACGAGTGCCGCGTCTTCCCGGCATTACCTACCGAGGACTGGCCCCAAACCTCCGGGGGGCCCAACGCGCGGCAGACTGCGGGCTGGACGAACTTGTTGTCGTCGTTTCCGCGGACAACGAGGTCAGTTTGCGAAATCAGGGCCTTTCGACAGACGAAATGCTGATTGACCTCGCGAAGATCGGGGAACTGACAAAGTCAGCGGGCACCCGCCTAGTGGTCGCCGTAGCGTGCGCGTTTTTTGCACCGGCACGCGGTCAGGTCGATCGGGAGGACCGACTACGCGTCGTAGAGGCCGCGGCCGGCGCGGGAGCAGGCGGGGTCTACCTTGCGGCGACGTCCGGAGAAGAAACGCCTGCGGAAATGTTCGACGGCGTTGCCGAGGTGCGGCAGATGTATCCGCAACTAGGCCTGGGGGTGCACCTGCACAACCGCAACGGTTTCGCTCCGGCTAACGCACTGGTATCCATGATGGCCGGAGCAACTTGGCTGGAAGGTTCCTTCGGAGGACTCGGCGGGGACATGTGGTTCCCCGGCGACCCGGCAGTCCTCGGCAACGCTGCATTGGAGGACCTAATCCACCTGTGCCAAGGCCTCGAGATCGAGACCGGCATCGATCTGGTGAAATACATGCGGGTTTGCGCCCGGATGACAGAGCTCACCGGCCGCCCGTCCGCATCATTCGTCTCCCGCGGAGGGTCCCGCGCCGACCTTGCATCGGCCAGATGGCCCGAGGATAGCTGAGTTCCCAGTGCACAACGTTGTTCCCGGCCCAACTGTCCTGACGCTTCAACTGCCCTGAGCCGCGTTGACTCCGCCTTGATTCGATATCGACGACGGCGACCGCGGCAACTGCAGACGCGGCCGGGGTGAATGACCGCGCGAAACCAGATTGCATAGAATCAATGGATGCTGACTCGACAAGCCCAATCCCTCATCGCGGCGGGAAGATGACGACCACCCAAGGGGCCGGCCCCGACCTCGGACCCGCGGCCGACATCGCATACCAGTCCATCCGGCTACAAATTCTTTCCGGCGAACGACCGGGCGGCGAATGGCTCCGGGAGGACGAACTGGCCGCCGTCCTCGGAGTATCCCGGACCCCCGTCCGGGAGGCGCTCCGGAGACTCGCAACCGAGGGTTTGGTAACGCACGAGCCCAACCGTGGCGTCCAAGTCCACAACTGGACCATCGAAGACCTGCAGGAGGTCTTCGGCCTCCGCTCACTACTCGAGCCGTGGGCCTGCGCACAGGCTGCCGCTCGTGGACTGGTCGACCTGTCCGCGCTCCAAGACCTGGCCGACAGGATGGATGCCGCAGTCGACACAGCAAATCCTGACTTCGAGGCCCTAACCGACCTCAACAACCGCTTCCACAGCACCATCCTTGCAGCGTCAGGCAGCCGGCGCGTGCAGTCATTGGTCAGTTCCATGGTGGACGTCCCTTTGGTGTGGCGGACCTTCGCCCGCTACAGCTCCAAGGAGCTTCGCCGCAGCCTGGCACACCACCACGAAATGATCGACGCCCTCCGAGCAAACGACCCGGCATGGGCCGAATCAATAATGCGCGCCCATGTCCAGTCCGCTTGGACCTCCACGCGACGTCATGCAGAAAAGGCCGCAGGTACTGCTTGAGCGGGCCGGTGGCGTGACGTCCCGACGCGGCTACACTCCGAGTCCTGTTGTGGTCGGAGCCGACAGCCGTGACTGCGTGAAGCTGGCTTCCAGTAATGGCGACGGTCATGCACTGACTTCGGAACGCCGCCATGAACAGTCGTGAGATCAGAAGTGGGCACCAGCCTAGGCAACGCCGCTGCCCCGTCACCGGTCAGGTCATGCCGTCCCGCGCGCCCCACGCAACGAACTACTAACGGGATAACGTGAAACCAAGGGAGAAGGAGCCACCGGCCACAGCAACCTCCACCAACCCAAGGTCAATCTAAAGAAAAATCAGCAAATCATGTTGTATGCGGCCCTAGTCACCATGAAGCAGTGAACGAGAAAACCAAACGAAAAGACAAACAAGGATGAACACCCAATAGAGACCCCACAGGGCGGCACCCGGTCCGCCGTAATCAGCCGCTCCCCCACACAACCGAATAGGCCGTTCCGGCACCCCACACACCCGGAACATCAGGTCAGAGGCGAGAGTGTGCACAATGTGCACACGAAGAAACACCAAAAAAGCCCCTGACCTGCGGAAACACTGTGCCCGAGGTGGGACTCGAACCGGGTTCCAGTCCCTGAATATCCGCGACTCCCCCGAAACCCTCCGCAATCCGGCCCAATCCGGCACCAGTACGACCCGATCCGAAGCCCAAGGTGTGCACATTGTGCACACCCTCCTTTTTGCCCACTTCGGCGCCCCTAACCGGGGCTGCCTAAACGGCCGTCCGGGCGGGACATTTGTGTCTTGTGTGCGATTTCGCTCCGATATGAAGAGTCGGCCTCCGGAACCGGACCGGGCCCGAACAAGCACCGCACCAGGGTGCGGCCCTCATGCTGGAAATCGACGAACATCATGGCGGTGGTCTCCACCTTTCCGAACATCTCATGGAGAAGAGAACAGCGACCTGCATGACCGACCAACAACATGACCCTCCACTCCATGGAATCACCATCAAGAAGGAGTCCTTCCTCAAGGAAAGAATCTCCTTCACCGGAAAAAATCGGCGGCCCCGGCAGGGCTGGCCTAGGCTTCTTCGCTCTGGCCTTTGAGCCGTCTACTGTCGTCATCCGCGACACGATTTTCGAGTTCGCGTCCATGGCTGTGACGACGGCGAAGATTTTAGCTTCGGCGCATCACCATAGTGCCGTGATCTGCGTCACCAAAAATGGCCAAAGGTCCGCGCAAACTGGATAGTTCGAGTCCGCTGCCACCCTCAGAATTGAGGAACGTTAGCAGCACTGACTGGAGGTGTACGAATGTTGGTTGACAGCAAGCCGGGTCGAATGACCAGGGCAGATGTACAAAGGGTCCCGGTTGCGGCACCCCAACTCCGATCGGTCATGAGGCACTGGGCAACCGGGATCTGCGTCGTGACTACGGCGACAGCCGGCCGGCAGGCCGGGCTGGTGATGAACAGTTTCGCCTCGGTCTCCTTGGAGCCGGCACTCGTCTCCTGGTGCGTTGACAAGGCATCTACGAGCTTTGACATCTGGATGGAGACAGACAACTTCTCAATCCACGTTCTCGACCAGGCCAATGCCCACTATGTTCCCCGGTTCGCACAGCGTGGCGTAGACAAGTTTGACGGTCTCCAGACGCAAGTGGGCGCTACCGGCGCTCCCGCATTGCCCGAGGTAAAACTCCGGCTGGATTGCCAATTGTGGAGCCGGTACGAGGGTGGAGACCACATCATTCTGCTGGGCCGGGTTGACCACATAACCGAGCCTAAGTCGATCGATCCCCTGCTGTTGCAGCAGCTGCGGAAACCCTGAGCCTTCGCCAGTTCCTCCTTGCCAGAGCATCGTTAATGAACCAGAAAGAGGCATCATGCACCCCATGAACAGAAAAGACCACTTCAAGCTCGGGCTGTTTTCACCAAATTGCTCCGGCGGCCTGGCAGTGACCAAGATCCCGGAACGTTGGGGCGCCACTTGGGAGGAGAATCTCCGGATGGCCCGCATCGCAGATAAAGCGGGCATCGACTTTCTTCTCCCCATTGCACGGTGGATCGGATACAAAGGCGACACGAACTTTCACGGTTCCGTGCTTGAGCCCATACCGTGGGCAGCTGCCCTGCTGGCGTCCACGGAGCGGATCTCCGTTTTTTCCACGGTTCATACGGCGTTCAACCATCCGTTGGTGACTGCAAAGCAGATTGCTACACTGGATGCCATTGGCGGCGGCCGGGCCGGATTGAACATCGTTGCTGGTTGGAACCAGCCGGAATACGAAACCATGGGCGTGGACATGGCTGACGCCCATGATGATCGATACGGATTCGCCCAGGAGTGGTGGGACGTCGTGCGGGAAGCGTGGGATCGTGACGAGATCTTTGATTTTGACGGTAAGTTCTTCTCGCTGAAGCACGTTGAGTCCTTGCCGAAACCCGCCGGGGGGAGAGTCCCGATCCTGAACGCCGGGTCCTCGGTGCAGGGCCGCAACTTCGCCGGTCGGAATTCGGACTTCGTGTTCACGATCGTGGGCGGGCCCGAAGACGGAGAGGATATTGTCCGTTCAGTCAAAACCAAAGCCATGGAGGACTATCAGCGCGACGTTGGCGTGCTCACTCTCAGCCACGTCGTTTGCCGGCCCACTCGCCAGGAGGCTACTGACTACTTGCATTACTATGCCGAGGAAAACGCGGATTGGGGCGCTGTGGACTACCTCATGAATCTGCAGGGGCTCCACGCAGAGTCCTTTACCAAGGACATGCTGGCCACCATGAGAACCAGGTTCGCAGCCGGTCACGGCTCCTGCCCAATGATCGGAACCCCGGATGATGTAGCCGACGAGATCGCCCGGTTCGCAAAAGCCGGCTTCGATGGCATGACTTTGGCATTCGTCGACTACGCGGGCGAGCTTGAGTACTTCGCGCAAGAAGTATTGCCCCGCCTCGAGCGCCTGGGCGTGCGGCAGCCACTGCTCGAAAACGTATAGAAGTGAATTTCCTACCGTCAGAAGAGCTCTATACAGGTGGTGGGTGCCTGAACTAGAATTGGGTCCTAGGCTTTGAGAGGACATTTGCATGGACACTTCCCGTGGCGCAGATGTTTCCCTGAGCGTGGCGACCGCGCAGCCCCTGGCGGCATATCCACTGACGCGAAGCAGGTCCGCGGCCGTCGTCCGGGATTCAGTCAACAGCCTGACCGCCGAGGAACACTTGCTGGTCCCTCACCGCGGAAGAAGCATTGACGGAACAGTCAACGGGCTCAACGTCGGCGCCGTAAGCCTGGTCTTTGTGGCTTACGGCGCCGGCGTGACCGTTGTCAGCCCGCCCTCCGGCCGGCGGGCACTGCTTGTCATCCCGCGAGGACCCATGCTGGTGGAGTCCTGCGGTAACCAGTGGGTGGCCACCACCCCGTTCGCACTGAGCTCTCATCATCAGACCAAGATGGTCCCCGACCCCGATCGGGGAGCACTGATCGGCGGAGTAGACGCCGACATACTCGAACGCCATCTGGCTTCGACTTCCGGCCGACTCCTGATTAAGCCGATATCGCTGTCCAGCGGCGTCCCGCTCCAGCTCAGCAGCCCCGCCATGGTGACGCACACCTGGCTTGATGCATGCCATGAGCTGGACCACGGCATCCCGCCACAAGCAATAGGATGGCTTGAAAACATTCTGTTAGCCACCATGTCCGCGGGCCTTGCCCCTTTTCTGGAGACGTCCTTTGCCCCACTGCCAGAGTCCGGCATCCCACCATACGTAGAGTTGGCGTGTCGGTACTTTGACCAGAACCTCAGGGGAAATATCCGGATCGACGACGTGGCTACCGCCGTCGGTATCAGCACTCGGCAGCTGCATTCGGCATTTAAGGACCACCTCGGACGGACCCCCGCCCAGGTTCTGCGGGACATGAGACTGGCCAAGGCACGGCAAATACTGGAGACCCTGGGCCCGTCCATGAAGATTTCCGTGGCAGGGGCCGCCTATGATTCCGGGTTCTCGCACCTGGGGCGATTTTCTGCCTACTACACGCAGCGATACCAGGAGTCACCGTCTGCGACGGTACAGAGGCTGCGCGCCGAAGCGAAGAGCGTCATTTAACTGAGAACGGCCGGCGTCCTGCGCCAGAGTCCGGCTCTTCCGGAGCACCATATTTGGGGTACCGCCACTGTCCGGCCGGCGGGACCGGCCGGACAGCCTTGGCGTACGCCGGACGGTCAGTGACCCTGGAAGGCTTCGGCCAGCCACCAGGATCCGCCGTCGGATGCAATTTTCGCATCGATCACCAGCGGGCGGTTCTGGGATCCGGCATTGTACGCAGCCACCCATTCCTTCACTGGATTCAGATCTTCCAGGCTACGTACCGTAATTCCCACAGCCCCGAATCCCCGGGCAATCGCAGCAATGTCAGTGTCCGGAAAGGTCACACTGCTAAGGTCAACGGATCCGTCGTTCTGGGCGAAATGGTGCACTTCCGCCCCGTAGGCGGAATCGTTGTAGACGATGCACACGAGCGGCAAATTCAGGCGGACGGCTGTTTCCAGCTCGCTGATGCCCATGAGGAACCCGCCGTCACCAGCACCCAGAACAGGGAGCCGATCCGGCTGAGCCAGCGCCGCCCCGATGGCGGTGTACAGCCCAAGACCAATGGCCTGGAACGCCTGGGTGAAGCAGAACCCGAATTCATCCGGTACCGCCAAGTACTGGCTGGGATAGCCCATGAAATTTCCGGAGTCCACAGAGACAATGCGGTTCGCCGGGAGGATCGAGTCGAGTTCCCGGCTGAGAACACGGGGATCAATCGACGCCGTTGTGGACAGGTCAGGCGTTTCCACGTCACGCCACCGCGAAGCCTGCTTGATGAGCACAGCATTCGCCTCCGTGCGGTACTTTTCCGTTGGCACCGGCCGCAGGTCTTTCATAAGGACCAGGGCATCGTCCGCGGTGAGGGCCGAGTCGCCAAGCACTCCCAGCGAAATTGGCCTGTTGGCTCCGAGGGAGGAGTCTTCGATGTCTACCTGGACAACTTTGGCATCCGGCGATATCAGCCGGCCGTGCCGCATGGTCCACATGTTCAAGGTGCAGCCCCAACCGATGATCAGGTCCGCCCCGGCGATGAGCTCGGCAGTCAGCGGAGACGAGAAACCTCCGGAGATGCCCAGGTTGAAGGTCTCACCGTTGAAGAGCCCGTTGGCTACTGCGGAGGTAGCCACGAGTGCGCCGCTGAACTCTGCAAGAGCAAGAATCGAGTCGCGCGCGCTTCGTCCCCCACGTCCGGCCACAAACACAGGACGTTCTGCTTGCCGGAGGAGCTGAACGAGCTGCTCGACTGCCGCGGGATCGGGACGCAGGCGGGCGGATGGCTGGAGGGCTACGTCGTCAACGGACCCCACCGCCAACGCCTGTTGAACATCCAGGGGAAGGCTCAGGACAACGGTTCGCCGTTCGTTGACCGCTGTGCGGAAGGCCCGAACGGTGTCCGCCACGGCGGACTCAGCGGAGTGGATCCGCTCGGCTACGGCCCCGACACTTCGGGCAAGTCCGTCCTGGTCAATCTTGAAGTTCGATCGCACAGCCGCGCCTTGCGTATCAGCTGTCAGGACGATCATGGGCGTGCGGCTCTTTGCCGCCTCCCCAATCCCCGTGGTGGCATTGCTCAGGCCACAACCCTGGTGCGTACTTACCACGCCGACCTTGTCTGACATCCGGGAGTAGGCGTCCGCCATAGTCGCGGCGCCGCCTTCATGCCGGGCGGCGGTGAAAGGCACCCCTTCGCGGATAAGAGTGTTAGTGACGTCGAAGTTACCGCTTCCGACAACACCGAAAACGTGGCCGACGCCGAGCTTCGCCAACGTCTGCCCGACCAGAGTGGAGATCCGGGTCGTCTCGCTCACCGTGCTTCCACCAGTGCGTAGACGCGGGCCGGGCTTCCGGTTCCACCGACAATGGGCAACGGCGCAACAATAAGAGTGGCACCGAGCACGGGGAGCCTGTCGACCTGGCAGAGGGATGTCACTCCATACTTGTCCGCACCCAGAAGGAATGAGTGAACGGGAAACATGGGGTCAAAAGTTCCGGCCTGTCCTGCATCTATGCCTACAGTCTCCACCCCGAACCCGCTGATGCTGGCGTTCCCAGCAATCCACCGGGCACCAGCGGCGGAGACTCCCGGCGTGTGCGGTCCGGCTTCGTCCGCGTTGACGAAGTCAGCGGCATTGCCGCCTCTGGCAGACCAGCCAGTTCGGAAGATGATCCAGCAGTTGTCGGGGAGCATGCCGTGGTCCTCCTGCCATTGCCGCAGATGCTCGGGCTCCAGAAGGAAGTCCGGATCCTCGAGAACCTCCGCCGTTTTGTCGATCACAACGAGAGGTCCGATAAGGCGGGACGGTTCGATCTGATCCACTGATTTGCCGTCACGGCCGGAGATCCAATGAACCGGTGCGTCCAGATGCGTGCCCGCGTGCTCCCCGACGGAGACATCGTTCCACGCCCAGGCCGGCCCCGCGTCGTCGAAGTTGCTCACGGGGGAAAGGCTCAGGCCCACGGTGTTGGCGAAAGGCGCCGGCAGGTTGAGTATCGGGGTATCTCTGCTCAGCGGAGTCGTGAGGTCGAGGACTTCCACGGAACCGTCCCCGAGGGCCGCAATCAATGCTTCTATTACAGACATTGCTCTCCTATCCAGTTTGCTTCATCAGTCAAACGGGCCTGGCCGGGCCGGGATTATCCATAAAGCTTCCGGCCAGACCGAGCACACCAGCCCGGCGCATTCACGGGGGCTGGTTGGTTCCGGTTGATCAGCGGGTCGCTCCGGCGCATCCGGGTTGAACTGAGTCTAACCGCACCCGGCTGCATTTGTATCGTTTTATTTGCGATCGGAATCACTTCACTACATTTTCCACCGCGCCCGGCAAGGACACCCGTCAGCATCTCCGCTTAATCCGGACGTTCAGGAGCGAGCACCGACCGGGCGTAGCGCTGGGCTTTGGGACCCAACAGGGCATGCACGTCGGCGAAGAGAGCCTCTGCCGCAATTCCCGACCAACCCTCAGGAAGATACTCCACCGGCAATCCCGGGTCCAGGTACGGGAGGCGGCGCCACTGGGTCACCGTGGGCACATAGTCGATGAACGACTGCCTCAACTGTTCCGGCGTCTCGGCTTGCTCGGCCCGCCCTTCAGACCAGCGCGTGAGTACGTCCTCGTGGCGCACCAAAAAGTCCGAATAGAGGGCGTCAAGGGCTGGCAGGTCCCACCATTGGCCGACCTTTGCCCTGACGTTTGATTCGCCCAGGTGAGCTGCCTTGAATAGGTCCACATACTCCATTAGCCCTGCGCGGTCCAATTGTTGGGCGATTTCGCCCGCAAGGCTGCCCGGGGCGATCCACAGCCCCGGGGAAACCTGTCCGCAGCCCATGCGGGTCAGTATGGTGCGCAACTTATGGCGCAGGTGCCGCTGTGACTCAGGCACCGAGAACGATGTCAGTATCCAGTCGTCGCCTTCCTCGGCCCGGCGGGGAGAGAAGATGCGTTCGTCGCCGGCCTTGAACACTTCTTCCAGTCCCGGAGCGAGACTGTACGCTGCAGAACCGCCGTGTTTAAGGCTGACCAGCACCCCGCGTTTTTTGAGCCTCGACACCGAAGACCGCACACCAGCCGACTCGACTCCCAGGTCACTCAGCAGGCGGATCAGGTCCGAGACGGCGAGGACGCCGCCTTGCTCCCTGGCATACAGTCCATAGACGGTCACGATGAGGTGTTGATGCCGTGGCATGGGGGCCATATCGGGGACAGTTTCGGTGTACGCCATGTGGCACCTCGGGTTGGTCGGAGTTCGGCCCTTGACCACCAGCAATTCGAAGGCTTGGAAGTTGCGGCCTTTTGTTTCAGCTGGAGTCACGGCTGTGGCACCATAGGAACGGTCGTCAGACACTTTACATAATAAACCGGAGGGGCCAAACCTCCACGGGTCCGGGAGCGCCATGACAGCACAAACTCCACGGGTCGGGCACGCAAGCATCGACAAAGTCGTCGAGTGGGTTGATACCGATGCCTCAGGTCACCAGCACAACTCCGCGATCATGCGGTGGGTTGAAGCGGCAGAGGCCGAACTCATGCGGACCCTCGACCTGCCTGATTACTTTCCCAGCGCGCCGCGGGTCCACCAGGAAATCTCCTACAGGTCCAAACTCTGGTTCGGTCAACTCATCACGGCAACCGTTGAAGTCCAGAAGCTCGGCCGTACATCCCTGACCTATGCGTTCGAAGTCCGCGGCCACGCGCACCCCAAGTCCACCGGGGGCACCGCCGCCTTTGGAACCGTGACGGTTGCCCACGTGCCCCCGGGCTTCGACACATCGCTGCCCTGGCCCGGTGACCTGACTGAAGCCATCACCCGACTGATGGCAGAGGACACCGACGCCGCATAGAAGCCGTGGGCGGCATGAAACCGGTCAGCCGGCAGAGGTCAGCGGTCCCCCAACACCGCCATGCCCTGGATTTCGATCAGCGCTTCCTTCTGCCATAGCCGCGTCACGCCGATCCCGGCCATGGCAGGGTATTCGGTGCCCGCCATTTCCCGCCAGATCCGGCCTATCTCCCGGCCGTTGGCCATGTAGTCATCGACGTCGGTGAGATAGATCGTGACGCTGACCAGGTCCCGCGCGTCGCCTCCCGCAGCGGTCAGCGTCGTCAGCACGTTGGAAAACGCTTGCCTGAACTGCTCGACAATCCCTCCCTCAACAATCTGCATGTCCTTGTCGAGCGCTGTCTGCCCGCCCAAGAAAACCATGTTTCCGGAAAGGATGCCGTGGGCGTATCCCGACGGTTTGGGCAGTGAATCGGGGTTGATGGTCCTGTTCACGATGTTCTCCTGAGTCGGCGTTGTCGCTGGTGCGTGAAAAGCACTATTCAGATCTTCTCTGTCGTGCTACCTTGAGCATATGTGACGATCGTAACAAAGTCGATATATGGATTGAAGGTACCTGGCAGATGAAACTGGCCACTCTGAGAACCGGCGAAAACAGCACGACGGCGGCCCTTGCCGTGGGCACTGAGACCTACCTGCCGCTGCCGTACTCCAACGTCGGGACGCTCCTCGCAGACTCCGGTTGGCGGAAGGTTGTCAAGGCAGCCGTTAATGCCGCCCCCACCGGGGACGGCGCCGTCACAGCTTCTGCGGACTGCCTTGCTCCACTCCTGCCTACGGCCGGGAAGGTTATCTGCTGCGGCCTCAACTACGGGGACCACATCCTGGAGATGGGCCGTGATCTTCCCGAATACCCGACGCTTTTCGCCAAGTATGCAGATACGCTGACCGGCGCTACCGACACCATCGACGTTTACGGCAGCGAGCGGGTCGACTGGGAGGCAGAGCTCGCCGTCGTCGTGGGCTCTCGCCTCTTCCAGGCGGATGAGTCGCAGGCACAGGCGGCGATCGCCGGCTATACCGTGGCCAACGATGTCTCCATGCGTGACTGGCAAAACCGGACCCTGCAGTGGTTCCAAGGTAAGGCCTTTGACGCCACCACCCCGGTGGGCCCGGTAATGCTCACCTCCGACGAAGCCGGCAGTTCTTTTGAGGTGAAGGGCTATGTAAACGGGGAGCTGGTCCAAAGCGGAAACACTGCAACCCTGGTGTTTGGGCCGGCGCAGCTCCTCTCCTATATTTCACAATTCACCGTGCTCCGGCCCGGAGACCTGGTACTCACAGGGACACCTGGCGGGGTGGGAATGGGCATGAAACCCCCACGGTTCCTTCGTGACGGTGATGTCCTCACCACGGAGATTGCGGGCATCGGAAGCCTGCAGAACATCGTCCACATCCACCAGCCCGGCGCCAGCGAATCCCGCACGCCAGCCGCAGCCACCAGCACCAAGGAGTGAAAACCATGACCGATACAACCACCGAATACCTGACCGAGGGTGACAACTCGATCTATGCCGGAGCCGACGGACGCGTAGTTCCCGTGGTCACGAGGGCCGGCCAGGAAGACACCAACACCGCCCAATCCGGGGACTGCGTCCGCGTTTCGGGCGTCTCCATCCAGCACACTCCGGCCACTAAGATCTGGTTCGGACAGGTATCCAATGTTCCCGGCTACCGTTCCCTGCCCCACCACCACGGCGAGGCAGAGACCGGCGGTTACGTATTGCGCGGCCACGGCCGAATTTATTTCGGCGAAAACTTCTCCGAGTTTCAGGACATGAAAGCCGGAGACTGGGTCTTCGTTCCCCCGTTCATGCCCCACGTGGAGGCGAACATGTCAGTGACCGAGGAACTGGTGTGGCTCACCGCCCGCACTCCGGAGAACATAGTCGTCAACCTGGAAGACGTCGCCGACGACACGCTCGACGGCTACCGCAGGGCATAGGCGACAATGATTCCAGCATCCCCGGCAGTCAAAGCCCCCACATCGGAGAACTTTCTCCGCGCCATCAACCTCACGTCCGTTCCAGCCCAGCATGCGGACGAGGCCTACGAGGCACAGACGCAGTATGTGCCGTGGCCCAAATCCTACGGCGGCGACATGGTGGCCCAATCAGCGGCGGCGATGATGCGCTCCGTGGAATCGGACCGCAGCCTGCATTCGATGCACAGCTACTTCATGCGGCCCGTGGACGTGGAGTCGAGCGTCAGATACGAAGTGGAACGCCTGCGCGATGGCCGCGGCTACTCCACGCGCAGCGTCCGCGGCTACCAGAACGGCAAAACCGTGTTCGCAGCGATGGGATCCTTCCACGTGCGGGAAAACGGCCCGGACTTCCAACCAGACACCCCTGCAGGGGTGGAGCCCGAATCTCTTCGTTCAGCCGCCGATGCGCTTGAGGGTACACCGGGCGCAGCCGCGGCCTACTGGTCTGCCGGGCGCAGCTTCGACATGCGCCACGTTCCGGGTCCTCTCTACGTCCAGGTCGAGGGCGAAAGCCAGCCCCATCAAGCAGTCTGGGTGAAGGCCTTTGACCTGTTACCCGACGCCGAGGACGCTCACGCCACAGCAGACTTACACCGCACCGCCCTGGCCTACGTGTGCGACTACACCATCCTGGAGCCGCTGCTGCGGGTAAATGACCTGCACTGGTCCTCGCCAGGACTGAGCACGGCAAGCCTTGACCATTCCATGTGGTTCCACCGTGACGGCCGCGCCGACGACTGGATTCTTTACGCGCAGGAAGCCGTTTCGGTCCAGAACAACCGCGGGTTGGCACTGGGTCGCTTCTTCGACAAAAACGGCCGCCTCCTCGCGACCGTGGCCCAAGAGGGCATGATCCGGCACGCTTCCGGGTCACCAACCCCCAACATCTGACGTACTGAAAGGAGTGACCATGGCACCAGTTTCCTCAGCCCATGTGGACACCTTTACCCGTGACCACCTGCCGCCCGCCGAGATGTGGCCGACGCTGGAGTTCACCCTGCCGGAACTCCAGTACCCCGGGATGCTCAATGCCGGCGCTGTACTTATTGACGGTGCTGTGGCCGATTACGGACCCGCCCGCCCCGCGCTGCACACCCCGGACGGGACAACCTGGAGCTACGGCGAGCTCCAGAAGCACGCCAATCAGGCGGCCCAGGTCCTCACGGAGGACTTTGGCGTCATACCCGGCAACCGCGTCATGCTTCGCGGTCCCAACAACCCTTGGATCGTCGCGGCCTGGCTGGGAGTCCTGAAAGCCGGCGCCGTGGTTGTCACCACGATGCCGATCCTGCGCTCTTCCGAAGTTGCCACGCTGCTCCGGCTGACCACGCCCGTTCTGGCGATCTCGGACCACCGCTTTATGGACGAAATGGTTCTCGCCGCAGGCGACGACGTCCCGGTGGTGCCGTACGGCGGCTCTGGTGCAGATGACTTCATTGCCCGGTGCGCCACCAAGAGCGGCCACTTCACCAATGTCGAAACCGCAGCCGATGACGTTGCACTGCTGGGACCGACGTCGGGAACCACCGGCACGCCCAAGGTCACCATGCACTTCCACCGCGACATCCTTGCAAATGCGGACACCTTCGCGCGCCATATCCTCCAGCCCACACCTGACGATGTTTTCGCCGGGTCCCCGCCAATCTCCTTCACGTTCGGCCTCGGCGGACTTGTCGTCTTCCCGTTGCGGTTCGGCGCTTCATCACTCCTGACCGAGCGAGCCGGCCCGGTAGAGCTTGCGGAGCACGCCGCAGCCGCCGGCGTCACCATCCTGTTCACAGCACCTACGGCATACCGGGCAATTCTCAAAGCCGGCCGCGGCGATCTGCTCACCCGTCTCAGGATTGCTGTCTCCGCTGGGGAACACCTGCCCAAGGAAACATGGGAGGCCGTTTACAACGCCACCGGCGTCCGCCTGGTCAACGGCATCGGCTCCACGGAGCTGCTCCATGTGTTCATTTCCGCCTCCGGGGACGACATCCGGCCTGGCACTACTGGACTGGTGGTCCCCGGGTACCGCGCCACCATCCTGGACGAGGATGGTAACGAAGTCGGTCCCAACCAGGCCGGCAGGCTCGCAGTAATCGGTCCGACGGGCTGCCGCTACCTGGATGACCAACGGCAAGCCAACTACGTCGTCAACGGCTGGAACGTCACCGGTGACACGTTCATCCGGGACGAGGACGGGTACTTCACCTACCAGGCCCGCTCAGACAACATGATCATCTCCTCCGGCTACAACATCGGCGCCCCCGAAGTTGAAGCGGCCATCGACCAGCACCCCGACGTCGTCGAGAGCGCTGTCATTGCCCGCCCCGATCCTGAACGCGGCAGCGTGGTCTGCGCCTTCATCGTCCTGCGCGAAGGCGTCGATGCGGACGATGCTAAACGCAAGGAGATCCAGGACTTCGTCAAAGCCACCATCGCGCCATACAAGTACCCGCGGGATGTCCGCTTCGCCAGTGAACTCCCACGCAACCCCAGCGGCAAGCTGCAGCACTTCAAGCTGCGCGACCGCCTCGAACTCGAAAACGACCAACTGGCCGGCGCAGCCGCCACCCAGCCGTAGAAGGAGCAGACCATGAAGATCGCTATCGTCGGAGGCGGCCCCGGAGGCCTGTACTTCGCAGCACTGATGAAACAGCTGGATCGCTCCCACGACATCACCCTCTGGGAACGCAATGCCGCCTCAGACACCTTCGGTTTCGGCGTCGTATTCTCCGACGAAACCCTCGGGGGCATCGGCAACGCCGACCCCGTGGTTGCCGAATACATGAGCCGGCGGTTTGCCCGTTGGTCCGACATTGACATCCATTTCCGCGACGAAATCCTCACTGTCGGCGGCCAGGGCTTCGCAGCGATGAGCCGCAAGGAGCTGCTTGAACTGCTGCAGCGCCGCTGCGCCGAACTGGGCGTGGACGTTCGGTTCAGCACCCCCGCACCGCCCATCGCCGAGCTCGAGGCCGGCTACGACCTGGTGCTCGCCTCCGACGGCATCAACTCACAGATCCGCGCAACCTATGCGAAGTCATTCGGTCCCAGCCTTGACCCCCGGCCCAACAAATTCATGTGGCTGGGCACCGACCAGGTATTCGAGGCGTTCAAGTTCTTCGTCAAAGACACCGAATACGGCACCATGCAGATCCACGGATACCCCTACTCCGACGAAGGCTCCACCTTCATCGTGGAAATGTCACCCGAGGTGTGGGATGCCGCCGGCTTTGGCGAGACAGCTGCCGAGGTGTTCGCCCCCGGCGTCTCCGATGAGAAAGCCATCAGCAAAATCCGCGCCATCTTCGCCGACGAACTGGCCGGACACGAGGTATTGTCCAACAACTCCAAGTGGCTGAACTTCACAACAGTCAAGAACCGCAGCTGGCGCCACGGGAACATCGTGCTGCTGGGCGACGCCGCGCACACCGCCCACTTTTCCATCGGCTCCGGCACCAAGCTCGCCATGGAAGACTCCCTCGCCCTGGCCGCCTGCCTCCACGAGCACCCGGACCTCGAAACCGCCCTTGCGGCCTATGAGACCGAGCGCCGTCCCGTCGTCGAATCCACCCAGCGGGCCGCCCAGGCTTCGCTTGAATGGTTTGAACGGATCGGGCAATACAAGGGCCAGGAGCCCACGCAGTTCGCGTTTAACCTGCTCACCCGCTCACGCCGGATCACGCAGGAGAACCTGCGCCTGCGGGATCCCGAATTCGCTGAAACCGTGGACCGCCACTTCGCCGAATCCCAGGGATTGCCGGACATCGCTCCCGCGATGTTCCAGCCCTACCGCATCGGGGAACTGGAGCTCAAGAACCGCGTGATCGTCTCCCCCATGGACATGTACTCCGCCGTTGACGGCATGCCCGGGGACTTCCATCTGGTCCACCTCGGGTCCAAGGCACTCGGCGGTGCGGGCCTGGTCATGACCGAAATGGTCTGCGTCTCAGCCGAAGGGCGCATCACCCCCGGGTGCTCGGGTCTCTACACCGACGGGCAACGTGACAACTGGAAATCAGTTGTCGACTTCGTCCACACACGCTCGACGGCGAAAATCGGCGTCCAGATCGGCCACTCCGGCCGCAAAGGCTCCACCCGGCTCATGTGGGACGGTATCGACGAACCTCTCGAGGAAGGGAACTGGGTAACCGTTGGCCCGTCAGCCCTCCCCTACGGCCCGGGAAACCAGGTGCCCCGCGAAATCAACCGGACCGGGATGGACAGCGTCACAGCTGATTTCGTCAGCTCAGCACGGCGGGCAGCAGAAGCGGGGTTCGACCTGCTTGAGGTCCACGCCGCCCACGGGTACTTGCTCTCCTCGTTCCTCTCCCCCATCTCCAACCAGCGCACCGACGAGTACGGCGGCAGTCTGGAGAACAGGCTGCGGTTCCCGCTCGAGGTCTTCGACGCCGTCCGTGCCGCCTGGCCCGCCCACAAGCCGTTGACGGTGCGCATCTCGGCGACTGACTGGATCGAGGGCGGAAACTCCTCAGACGACGCGATCGTGATCGCCAAGGCGTTCATTGATCATGGCGCGGCGGGCATCGATGTCTCCACGGGTCAGGTCGGCAAGGAGGAAAAGCCCGCCTTCGGCCGGAGTTACCAGACGCCGTTTGCCGACAGGATCCGGCAGGAAGTAGCCGCCCCGGCCGGCGTCGCCGTGATTGCCGTCGGAGCCATCTCAACTTACGACGACGTCAATTCCGTTCTGCTCGCAGGCCGGGCCGACCTCGTTGCCCTGGGCCGCACCCATCTGTACGACCCGCAATGGACACTCCACGCCGCCGCAGAACAGGAATACCAGGGCCGAGGCTCCCAATGGATCCCCCAGTTCAGGGCCGGCCGCCGAAAGCCGCCGAGCGGCCGGACCGACGCCGTTCGTCCCCGGCTGTCCCTGCTCAAGGAACCGGAGTCGATCACGCCGGACAGTCACCTGCGCTGGACGCCCGGGATCTCTGCCGCAGAGCCGATTCTCACCCAGTAGGACCAGACGGAATTTTCGACCCATGGATGCGGGGACCTGCGGCGGCGCGATGGCCTTGTTTCCGGATGATTGCCGCGCTGGAAAATTTGTAAGTCTTTCAGCCGATGGTCTATCGCAGTTCCGTGACGTCCGTTATGTTTTTACTATAAAGATGACGGCATCAGACCGTCCCCGGCTTCAGTCTCGAAGCTTCCCAGCGCCACCAGTCACCATTTCCCACCTCACCGAAGGACCATAATGGCTGCGTCGAACCACACCCAATGGCCAGTTCCACCGAAGACCACCAACCGCGTACTGCTCGCATGCTGGCTAGCCATCCTTGCGGAGGGCTACGACGTCGGCGTCCTGGGCGCCATCATCCCCGCTCTCGCCGAATACAAGGAATGGGATCTAAGCCCGCTGGAGCTCGGCGGGCTCGGTTCCTACGCCCTGATCGGGATGCTGGTCGGAGCCATGACGATCGGAACCCTCTCAGACCGCGTCGGCCGCAAGAACATGCTGCTGCTGTCCATCCTGATCTTCACCTCCACACAGCTGGGCGCAGCCTTGGCGCCCACCCCCGAAATCTTCGGGGTGTTCCGCTTCCTGGGAGGCCTGGGCATGGGTGGCATCATCCCGGTGGCAGCTGCCCTCACCATCGAGTACTCAGCTCCCAAACGCAGGTCGTTCAACTATGGCGTCATGTATTCCGGGTACTCGTTCGGAATTCTCGCAGCAGCCCTGGTGGCCCTCGCACTGCTTCCGACGCTGGGATGGCGCTGGGTGGTTGGCGTGGGGTTCATCCCGATCCTCCTTATCCCGCTGCTGGCATGGCTACTCCCCGAGTCCCTTGAATTCCTGATGAGCAAGGGACGCCGCGCTGAGGCCCAGCGCCTCGCGGGCAAGCTGGGCGTCACACCATTTGTCGACAACCACTGGGCTCCAGCGCCCGTCGCCGGCGAGGCACTGAAGCCCGTGGGGTGGAAACAGTCCTTGATGGCTCTCTTCTCCCGCGACTACCTCAGGCCCACCGTCTTCTTCTGGATCTCCCTGTTCTGCGGCATGGTCCTCGTCTACGGCCTCAACACGTGGCTGCCGACCATCATGCGGAAGGCCGGTTACGACCTGGGCTCGTCCCTGACGTTCCTGGCAGTCTTCAGCCTCGCCTCCGCCATCGGCGGCATGGTGCTCGGCCGCGCCGCCGATGTCTACGGCAAGAAGCTCATCCTCGTGCTCTTCTACGCCGTCGGCGGCGTCGGAATCCTGATGCTGATGTTCCCGAACAATATCTTCATCAACTACGCCTTCGTCGCCCTGGCCGGGGTGGGCTCGATCTCAACATCCCTCGTCCTTACAGGTTGGGTGGCCGACTATTACCCGTCCTACGCCCGGGCGACAGCTACAGGCTGGGCACTGTCCTTCGCCCGCATCGGAGCGATTTCCGGCCCACTCATCGGCGGCTGGATCGGATCGGCACAGCTTCCGTTCCAGTGGAACTTCATCGTCTTCTCGTTCGTGGCGCTCCTGGCCGCCGGCGCGGTAGCGCTGATCCCCCGGAAACCAGGCTCAACGAACGTCATCGCCACGGATGCCCCCGAGAAGCTGGAGTCATCCAGCCAACGGCAGTGACGATCCTGTTCTAGAAGGCTGCCTGCAGCCGGATCGGACGATGCGCCCAGTGGCGCATCGTCCGATTCTTTTTTCGCCCCTAGGCGATCGTCACAGTTGGGTCCGCTACTCTCCGAGGAACGGACCCAAGAAGGGGACGGTGGCGTGCAACGTGCGCAGGTCCCCTCCGCTGGCGGCCTGCTCGCCGAGGTAGTCGCCATGGCCGCCGGGGACGATCAGCAGGCGGACGCCCGGGATGGCACCGGCCATCCGCGCGGCATACCCGGCGGTGACGACATCGCGGTCGGTGCTCATCACCAGCGTTGCGGCGGTGATGGTGCCCAGCACTTCGTCGGACCATGCGGGGAAGTCCAGGATGCGCTGTTTGTCCAGCTCGAAGAGCCGCTCCAGATGGTCGGGTTCCGGGTTGAGGCGGCGGCCGGAGGCCTTGTATGTCTCCGGCACGTCATCGAGGGTGGCCTTTACCATGGCGCCCCAGAACTCGTCCGGCACGGCATCACGGCTCGCAAAGGTGGAAACGGCGATGAGGCGTCGTACCAGGATTAGTTGCATGGCCCGGTCACAACAAGAGACTCCGTTGAGGAAAATATCTGCGAAAGCTCTCCCCTATGCCTTTGCCGCACGGATGGCTGATCAGATGAGTTTCTGAGCCACCAAGTGGCCGGACCCTCCGGACAATCCAGGGCCAGGGTGGGTGGACGCGCCGATGTGCCACAGGCCCTTGATGGCCGTTTGATGGTGGGCGGCCTGCGGGAAAGGGCGCCAGAGGAGGTTCTGGAAAAGTTCAGCTGAACCGCCGTAGGGATCTCCCTTGACCGCGTTTACATTCTCGCGGAGCAGGTCAGTGGGTGCCAGAAGGTCCCAAGCCAGCACGGACGCCCGTGTGCCGGGTGCAAACCGTTCAAGCCTTTCAAGAACTCGTTCCATGAACTGCTCCTTCAGCACTTCGGACCAGCCGCCTGACACGCTCAGCAGACTGAGGTGTGTCAAGGATGTGAGACAGTCGGGTGGTTTCTTGTCAGTTAGGCAGCCACGGTTTGCGGCTGGTTTTTTGTCTTGAAATTGGCCATCGCGGTGGCCGGCGGCAA
>NZ_JBVAYV010000028.1:0-55060 GCF_055412805.1 Pseudarthrobacter kochi | reverse complement strand
TGGCTGCGGCTCCGCGACGGGAAGTGCCCGTTCCCGGGCTGTAACAACCAGTCCCTGGACAACGACGCCGACCACCTCCTGGCCTGGGCCGACGGTGGCACCACCGGGATCTCCAACCTCGGCCAGCCCTGCCGCAAACACCACGGCCTCAAACACAGCTCGGCCTGGACACCGGCCGGGGCCAGCAAAGACGCCCCGCCCGGCTGGACTTCCCCGTCCGGGCGGTATTACCCCAGCGAACAACAGGACTGGGAACCACCCCACTGGCCACCGGGAGTCCTGGCCACTGAATTTGTCCCGGATACGCAAGCAGACCTGAATGACGACATGGATGCCGCGTTGGGCAAGGGCCCCGATTCGGAACAGGAACCGGAACCGGACCAGGAACTGAAACCGGATCAGGAACACGAGCTGCCCGCCGATCCCTTGCCGGAGTGGGACCGCTTTATCTCAGAGCACTCGCTCCGCGCCGGGGACACTGACGACCACGGATGGCGGCAGACACCTGCCTACCCCCAACCGCTATCCTCGCTTTCCCCAAGCCCTGAGAAACGCAATTGCGCGCCGTTTCAGTCCGGCGCTCTTCGAAAGTTGCAGGCACAAAGCTTGGGCTCAGCCGCCCGGTCTTAGCCGGACGCTGCTTAGCCGGACGCTGCTTAGCCGGACGCTGCTTAGCCGGACGCTCGTAGCAGCAGGAAGGCCAGGACCGGCACCAGACGGTGCGCGCATCCTGGCCTTCCGCTACGGGGCCTTGCTCAGGCCCAGCCTAGCCAGCGTCGAAGGCTTCCTCATCGTCGTCGTCGCGGTCCTTGGGGGTCTTGTTCTCGGGCAGGTCCGTTCCCGATCCGTCGGGCAGGCCGGCCGCGTCCTGGCCGGGCTCCGAGGAGAACGGCCGACCGGCGTCGGGCTTTTCGGTGTTGGTCTCGTCCATTTCCGCTTCCGCGGACGGCATGGCGGCCCCGGAATCCCCGGCGGTGTCGGCGTCGTAGCCGGGGGATGTGCTGGTGTTTTCTGAACTCATTTGTTCCTCCGTTCCTCCGAAGCGTCCTGCTCCGGGCTCTCCTGCACTGTCCTTGTCTTCGGCCCCGGGCGCTAACCCGGGCCTGCGAAGCGGTCCCCGCGAAGTAGACAATTCCACCCTACCCGCAACTTCATCAGCACCCTTAGTGCCGGCTTGAATTTCGCATGGTTCAAGCCTAGGTTGAGTGTTAGCTGCCACCGCAGCCTGTTCCGCATTCACCCGGAGGCGCGCCCGTGTCCGACCCAGAGCCAGTATCCGATCCTCATGCAGCGTCCGCATCTAGGAAGCACGCGGCGGACTCCCGGAACGAGTCCGGCATCGAAAAACTGGACCGCAACTGGATGGAACTGCTGCAGGAACTGCGGGTGCTGCAGACCGGGGTGCAGATCCTCGCGGGGTTCCTGCTAACCCTGCCGTTCCAGTCGAGGTTCGAGACACTGGACGACTTCCAGACCACCCTCTACCTCGCCAACGTTGCGCTGGCTGCCCTCACAACGTCCCTGATCCTGCTGCCCGTAAGCGTGCACCGCCGCCTGTTCCGGCTGCACCTCAGGGCCGCCCTGGTGTCCAGCGCGGACAGGATCGCGAAGGTTGCCCTGGCCGGCATCGGGCTCCTCAGCGTCGGCACCTCCGCCCTGGTCTTCGACGTCACGGCGGGCCGGACGGCGGGGCTGACAGCCGGGGCTATGCTGTTGGCGGTGCTGCTGCTCCTGCTGGTCTACGTGCCGAGCAGGCTCCGCCGCCAGGCCGCGGAAGGACGAATGACATGACGGACACCGCCAGTCAGGAACGCAGCAAACTGCCAGGAGGAACTGTGAGCAAGTGGGTCAAGGAACACGGGCTGCTGCTGGCAAATATCGGCCTTTTCCTGGTGTTCTTCGGCGGCATGGTATTCAGCGGGGCCGCCGACTACAGCGAGGACCAGCTGGCCCACGGCGAGCCGGCCGTGACCGTACTGGGCTACCTCGGCACCGGGGTGTTCCTCGAGGCGACCTTTGAAAACTGGGAGTCCGAGTTCCTGCAGATGGGCATGTACGTCATCCTGACAGTGTTCCTCTTCCAGAAAGGATCCTCGGAGTCGAAACCGATGGGCAGGGTAGCCCCGCAGGATGAGGACCCCCGCGACGCCACCCTGAAGCCAGCCACCCCGGGGCCGGTGCGGCAGGGCGGCTGGGTCCTCAAACTCTACGAACACTCCCTGTCGATCATGTTCCTGCTGCTGTTCGCGGCCTCCTTTGCCCTTCACGCGGTCGGCGGCAGCGAGGAATACAGCTCCGAGCAGCAGAGCCACGGACAGCCGCCCGTGACCGTCCTCGGCTACCTCGCGACGAGCCGCTTCTGGTTTGAGTCCTTCCAGAACTGGCAAAGCGAATTCCTCGCCGTCGGCGTCCTCGTCGGCGCTTCCGTCTACCTCCGCGAAAGAGGCTCGCCGGAATCCAAGCCCGTCGCGGAGCCGCACTACGAGACCGGCGCCTGAGCGCCTACGCCCCCTCGAGCACCTGGCTGGTGGCCCAGGCCAGGTACTTCGCGGCGTTCGCGACGGCGTCGTCCGGACTGCCGGCCACGTCCAGCAGTTGAGCCGCGGCGACCACACCGTGGTTGGCGAGGTCCTCCGGCGTGACCAGGATCCGTCCCGCGACCACAATCACCGGGATTCCGAGGCGGTGGGCGGCGTCGGCGAGAGCAATCGGAGCCTTGCCCGTCAGCGACTGCGAATCCAGCGACCCCTCACCGGTGATCACGAGGTCCGCCTCAGCGAGCTTGCCGGCCAGTCCAGTGAGACCGGCCACCAGCTCGAAGCCGCCTTCCAGGGCAGCGTTGCTGAAGGCCAGGAACGACGCCGGGAAGCCACCGGCCGCCCCGGCCCCGGGAACGTTGACGTCACGTCCGGTGGATTGGCGCAGCACGGAGGCCCAGTTGCGCAGTCCGGCGTCGAGCAGCTCGACGGTGTCCTCGTCGGCGCCCTTTTGCGGGCCGAACACGTGGGCGGCGCCGTCGCTGCCGAAGAGCGGATTCTGCACGTCGACGGCGATCCGGAAGGTCACCGCGCCCAGCCGCGGATCGAGGCCGCTGACATCGAGCTGTGCCACGTCGGCCAGTGAGCCGCCGCCGAGCGGCACCACATTGCCCACGGCATCGAGCGGCTTGAGGCCGAGTGCGCGCAGGGCGCCGCTGCCGCCGTCGCTCATCGCCGAGCCACCCAGGCCCAGCACGATCTCCGTCGCGCCGGCGTCGAGGGCGGCGGCGATCAGCTGGCCGCAGCCGTAGCTGTGCGCCCGCAGGGCGTTGGCCGGGGTGGGGTCCATGTGCGCAAGGCCGGAGGCCTGCGCGGTCTCGATGACTGCGGTGGCCCCGCCGAAAGCGTCCCTCCGGATCGCCCAGGCCGCGCCGACGGGTGCCAGGATCGGGCCGACGACGGCGTTCAGCCGCTCCTCGTACCCGGCGGTGACGGCCGCCTCAAGGGTTCCCTCGCCGCCGTCGGCCACCGGAAACTGGATGGCCTCGGCGTCGGGATAGACGCGCAAGGCACCCTCGGCGATGGCGGCAGCGGCTTCGGCGGCGGTCAGGGAGCCTTTGAACTTGTCGGGGGCGATCAGGATACGCATGGTCCTATCCTGCCAGCAGCCCCGGACAGCCGCCGTCACCCGCGGCAGCGCGCATCACCGGCCCTCCCGGTATGAGCGAACTGCTGCTCGTCCGGCACGGCGAGAGCCAGGGGAACGTCGCCGCCACTATGGCACACCAGTCCGGGGCGCACGTCATCAATGTTCCGGCGCGTGATGCCGACGTCGAGCTGTCCGGAACCGGGCGCGAGCAGGCGCTGGCGCTCGGTGGCCTGCTTGCCGGGTTTCCGGAGGACCGGCATGCCGCCGTCTGGTCCTCCCCGTATCTCCGCCGCGGCAGACAGCGGAACTGGCCGTGCACACCGGGGGCTGGACGACGCAGGTCCTGCTGGATGAACGGTTGCGTGACCGTGAGATCGGCATCCTGGACATGCTCACTTCGGCCGGAGTGGAGGCCAGGCTCCCCCGGGAGGCCGAACGGCGGCGCTGGCTGGGCAAGTTCTACTACCGCCCGCCCGGCGGCGAATCGTGGGCCGACGTCGTCCTCCGCTTGCGCTCCCTGCTGGCTGATCTGGACCGCCTGTACCCCGGCCAGCGGGTGCTGCTGGTCTGCCACGACGCCGTCATATTGCTGATCCGCTACATCCTGGAAAGGCTGACGGAGGGCGAACTGCTGGACATCGCCGGCACAACGGCCATCCTCAACGCCTCCGTGAGCCGTTTTGTCCGTCCGGGCGGCACCGGCCGCTGGCAGCTGGAGAGCTTCAACGTGACAGACCACCTGATGAGCGAAGGAATCCCCGTGACCGAACATGCCGGTGATGCCAATGTCCACCCACGGTAAGCCTCACCCCGGGGCCGGCCGGGAGCCGGTCCGCCCTGAGCCGGTCACGCCGACCCTGTTGCGGGACTGGCCGCTGCCCGGCGGGGGCGGCATCCTGCTGGGGCACGACGCCGCGGAGCTGGTCCGGGACGTACCGGAGCTCGCGGAGAAGTACGGCGCGGTGGTGAGCTGCCAGGGTGTAATCGCCCGGCCCGGCGGGGCTGGCGGGCGCCCGGTCTCCGAAACGGGAGGCGGTGGGGCCGGCGGTGCCCGGGCCTCGCTGTGGGAAATCACCACCGGACACAGCGGTCTGGGCACCTCCGGCTCCGGCGACGTGCTGTCCGGGACGATCGCCGGGCTGCGGGCGCGGGGAACCACGGACGCGCAGGCCGCCTGCTGGGGCACCCATCTGCATGCGGCCGCCGGCGACAGGCTCGCGAGCCGGCTGGGCGGCCTCGGCTACCTCGCCCGTGAACTCACGGAGGAACTGCCGCAGCTGATGATGGAGCTCGGTTCCTGACGCCCTGACCTGGGCTCAGCCGCTCCAGCTGCCGCGTTCCTGCAGGACTTCCTTGAGCAGGTCCGCGCGGTCGGTGACGATCCCGTCGACCCCGAGGTCCAGCAGCCGGTGCATTTCCGCGGGATCGTTGACCGTCCACACGTGCACCTGCAGCCCGTGCCGATGGGCGCGCCGGACGAGGCCGGGGGTCACGACGGTCACCGCACCGTAGCTGACCGGAACCTGCAGGGCGAGCACGCCGCGGAGCGCACGCCCCGCTGTGAGGCGCAGCAGCGACGCCGGGAGGACCGGGCCCAGCAGGACAAAGAGGGCGTTGGAGACCATTCCGGCCGAACTTGCCGCGGGCCGGCTCAGCTGTCTGAGCACAGCCCGGCGGCGGCGGTCCGAGAAGCTGGCAATCAGAACGCGGTCGTGCAGCCCGAACCGTTCGATCGCCGCCGCCAGGGTATCCACCGAATTCCAGTCCTTGACGTCCAGGTTGAGCCTGACATCCGGGAAGGCGGTGGCAAGTTCCTCAAACAACGGGATGGGTTCCGCACCGCCGATTCGCGCCCGCGCCACAGTCTCCGCCGGGAGTTCCGAGATCCGGCCGCGGCCATCCGTGACCCGGTCCAGGGTTTCGTCGTGGAACAGCAGCAGGACGCCGTCGGCTGTGGTGTGCACATCCGTCTCCAGGTGCTGGAACCCCAGTTCGACGGCGGCGCGGAACGCCGCCATGGAGTTCTCCAGTCCGTCCCGGGAGAACCCGCGGTGGGCCATGGCCACGGGAGGTGGCGGACCGTCTCCGGCGGCCGGGCCGGAGGCAGAACCGGAGGTAAAAAACGGGTGCGGGGTGCTCACTCCTGAAGCCTATCGGAGCCCGGGCCAGCACCGCTCAGCAGCAGTCGAAGTGCGGGCAGGAGACCGGGATCACTTGGAGTGCGGGAGGATCTCCACGCCGTCGCTGCAGTGCAGGAGCGTGCGGCCACGGCCGCCGTCGAGGTACACCCACACGGCGGTGTGGTCCGCCGTGACGGCGTCCACCCGGCCGCCGGTTTCGTACCCGGGCGCCAGCCTGACGTTGACGCGATCGCCCTGCTGCAGGCTCTTCCAGTGCGCGTCCGGCGCCACCGGGCGCAGGGGCATGTCGTCCAATTTCTCCGTGCGGTACCTGGCCATGACTTCCCACCATCAGTCAAAAATCCGTCGTGAGACTCCAGCGTAGGGGGCGAAGGTGAACGTGAGTTGTCCGGGAGCTGGGAGTCCGGTGTCTGGACTGGCAGCCTGGTCAGGGAATCGTGATGCCCAGGGCTGCAAGCTTGGCCTCGAGTATCTGGGCGACGCCGTCGTCGTCGAAGTGCGGTGCCTGCTGCCCGGCCGCAAGGATGGCCTCGGGGTGCCCGCTGGCCATCGCGTAGCCGTCGCCGGCCCAGCGCAACATCTCGATGTCGTTGGGCATGTCCCCGAACGCCACCACATCGGCCGAGTCGACGCCCAGGGCGGCCGCGTACTCGGCAAGCGTGACGGCCTTGTTGACACCGGGCAGGGAGAGTTCCAGGAGCGCGATGTTCGGCGCCGAGTGCGTTGCCGCAGCAAGGTGGGCGACGGCCGGCGTGACCTCGGCGAGGAATTCGTCGGCGGTGCCCTCCCGGACAATGGCGAGGAACTTCACCACGGAATCGGACGCGGTGAGCGTGGTGTGCAGCGGTGCCGGCGTGAACTCCGCGAGCAGCCTGCTGGCGCCGTTCTCGATGAACCCGGGTTCCAGGTGGAAGCCGGTCAGGGTTTCGGCAGCGAACAGCGCGGCGGGGCGCAGCCGCTGGATGATGCGGCGGGCCTCGAAGACGGCGTCGAGCTGCAGGGCCCGGGCTGAGACCATGCGGTCCGCTTCCAGGTCCCAGACGACGGCGCCGTTGGAGCAGATGACGGTACCGGTGTGGCCCAACTGCTCCTGGAGGGGGTGCAGCCACCGCGGCGGGCGGCCCGTGACGAAGACCAGTTCGATGCCTGCTTCCCGGCAGGCGTGGAACGCACGGACGGTCCGGTCACTGATTTTGCCGTCGTGGCCGAGGATCGTTCCGTCAATGTCACTTGCTACCAGCCGCATACTGCCAGTCTACGTGGGCGGGGTGGGGGCGGGTCCCGGTGCGGGCGGGGCCGACGGCGGGCCGCTAGTGCCGTTCGTAGATGCCGGTCAGGCTGGCCCGGCCCAGGGCGTGCGGGGCGAGCTTCGACTCCAGCTTTGCCGGGTGGGCTGCGGGGTCGAGCCCGGAGTGCGTGACGTCGAGGGCGTGGACCGTGACGACGTACCGGTGCGGGCCGTGGCCCCTGGGCGGGGCCGCCCCCAGATAGCCGGTGGCGCCGCCGTCGTTCTTCAGCTGGAACGCGCCGGGCGGCAGGTGACCGCCCTGGCGCGACCCCGCTCCGGCCGGGAGGTTGGTGACGCCGGCCGGGAGGTCGAGCACGGCCCAGTGCCAGAAGCCGCCGCGGCCCGGAGCGTCGGGATCGAACACGGTGACGGCGTAGCTCTGGGTTCCGGCCGGGGCGCCGCTCCAGCTCAGCTGCGGCGACTCGTCCTTGGCGCCGGCGCCGGTCGAGGCACCGCGCTGGGCGGGCGGCAGGGTCTGGCCGTCGAGGAATGACTCACTGCTGACGCGGAAGGACGGGGCCTCGTGGTGTGTCATGGCTGCCTTTCAGTTGCTGGGGAGTTCTGCACCTTCGGGGCCGCGGCCCGCAGCCTCCGCGGGGTGCGGGGCCTGTGCGCCGAGCTCCACCCGGTTCAGTTCGGCACGGGTGGGCGGGTTGGCGCCGGCCCGGGATACGGTGACCGCGGCGGCCCAGGCTGCGCGGGCCAGGAGGTCCCGGAGGCTTTCGGCGGAGAGCTCACGCAGGTCCTTGCGGTTCTGCGCCCCGGCCAGGCCCAGGTCCACCACGCCGGAGAGCAGCGCCGCCATAAAGGAGTCGCCGGCGCCAACGGTGTCCGCCACTTTCACGGACGGCGCCGGGAAGTGCGCTTCGCCGGCGGCATTCACCCCCCAGGGCCCCTGCGCGCCGCGGGTGACCACCACCATGGCAGGGCCTTCCGAGCCGCCCAGCGCAAGCCAGCGGCGGGCCGAATCCAGCGGATCCTCGCCGGGGTACAGCCACTGAAGATCCTCATCCGAGGCCTTCACCACGTCCGCCAGGGTGACGAACTTCTCCGCCTGCCGGCGCGCATAGTCGACGTCGGTGATGATGCTGGGCCGGCAGTTGGGGTCGAAACTGATCGTGGCCAGGGGATGGGCATGTTCGACGGCGGCGAGCACCTCGGCGGCCCCGGGAGCCAGCATGGTGGCAATCGAGCCGGTGTGCAGCAGCGTCGTTGCCTGCAGCATAAACGGCAGCCGGCCCGCGAGGCCGGGCAGCTCCCAGGCGAGCTCGAAGGTGTAGCTGGCGCCGCCGTCGTCGTCGATCAGGGCGGTGGCCACGGACGTGGGGAGCTCATCGGGGCCCAACGGCAGCAGCACCGAGCTGGACTTCAGATGGGCCGCCACCGCTTCACCGTAGGCATCGCGCCCGTAGCGGCCGATGAACTGCACCGGATGATCCAGCCGGGCCAGCCCCACGGCGACGTTGAGCGGGCTTCCGCCGACATGGGCCTGGATACCGGAGGAACGCTGGACCACATCAACCAGGCCCTCGCCAATTACTGTGAGCATGCTCATACTCTGCCAGAGAACGCGGGCCGGCGCCCGGGTGGTCCGCAATGCGGGTGGCTGGTTCAGGCCCTCGCCGAGCGGGCTACCGGGCGCTGCCGTCCTGCTGGTAGACGTCCGGGATGCCGTCCTGGTCCGCGTCGACCTTTTCCGCTTCTTCGGCCTGCCGGTACTGCCGGTTACGGGTCCTCAGCACCACCGTGGCGAGCAGGGCCGCCAGCACGGACGCGGCAAGGATGCCCACCTTTGCGTGGTCGTCGTGGAGGCTGCCCTGGCCGAAGCTCAGCTCGGCCACCAGGAGCGAGACGGTGAAGCCGATGCCGGCCAGCAGGGACACCCCGAAGACGTCGATCCACTTGAAGCTGTTGTCCAGGCGCGCCTTCGTGACCTTCGTGAGGAGCCAGGTGGTGCCCATGATGCCGATCGGCTTGCCAAGGACCAGTGCCATGATGATGCCGACAGCCACCGGGTCGGTCAGCGCCGAGACCAGCCCGTCCCAGCCGCCCACGGCGACGCCCGCGGAGAAGAAAGCGAAGATCGGGACGGCGACGCCGGCCGAGATCGGGCGGAACCGGTGCTCAAAGACCTCCGCAAGGCCCGGACCGGCCTCCGGTCCCCCGCTGGCCTGCGAGCGCAAGACCGGGATGGCGATGCCGAGCAGCACGCCTGCCACGGTCGCGTGGATGCCCGAGGCGTGGACGAGGGCCCACGTCGCCGCGCCCAGCGGCAGGAGGATGACCCAGGCCGCGGCCGTCTTCGTCCCGAAGAAACGCCGGTATTTATGCGCGAGGTAGGTGTAAAGGGCCAGGGGTAGCAGCGCCAGCAGCAGCGGCAGCGGCTGGAGGTCGCTGGTGTAGAAGACGGCGATGATGGTGATGGCGATCAGGTCGTCCACCACGGCGAGTGTCAGCAGGAAGATCCGCAGGGCGCTGGGCAGGTGGGATCCGATGATGGCCAGCACGGCGACGGCGAAGGCAATGTCGGTGGCGGTGGGGATCGCCCACCCGCGCAGGGTCTCCGGGCTCACGAGGTTCACGACGGCGTAGATTACGGCCGGGATGGCCACACCGCCCACGGCCGCAGCGACCGGAACGATCGATTTGTCCAGCTGCCGCAGGTCCCCGGCGATGAACTCCCGCTTGAGTTCGAGTCCGACCAGGAAGAAGAAGATCGCCAGCAGCCCGTCGGCCGCCCAGGCCCCCAGGCTTAGTTCCAGGTGCCACGGTTCGTAGCCGAACTTGAAGTCGCGCAGCGCGAAATAGCTCGCGGAAACAGGCGAGTTGGCCCAGATCAGGGCGATCACGGCGGCGGCAACCAGGAGGGCGCCGCCGACTGTTTCCTTGCGAAGGATTTCGCCGATCCGGAGGGATTCGGCGTAGCTGCCGCGTCCAAAGATGGTCAAACGGGGCCGGGAGGGAGGAGGTGTGGGGCTCATGCGGGAGTCCTAAAATTTGGGTCGACTGAACTATGCCGACCAGACTTCCCGGCGCACCTGCCCCCCAGTCTAGTGGGTCAGGACGTGGTGGCGAACCGTTCGGCTTTGGCTTTGCTGCCCTGGACGATGATCTGGTCGTCGTCGTAGAGCACTGTCTGCGCCGTCGTATGGCCCCATTTGCCGCCGGGCCGTTTGACCGCCACGATGGTGATGCCGTACTTGTCCCGGAGGCCGAGCACGCCGAGGGGACGGTCGCGGATGCCGGCCGGCGGGCTGGTCCGGATCATTACGAAGTCGTCCTCGAATTCCACATAGTCAAGAATCGAACCGAGGACCAGGTGCGCGACGCGTTTGCCCATGTCGTGTTCCGGCCGGATGACGTGCTCGACGCCGAGCTGGCCAAGGATCTCGGCGTGCGGTTCGCTGATGGCCTTCGCCCAAATCTGGGGGCGCCGGAATTTGAGGATCCGGGAGGTCGTCAGGATGCTGGCTTCGATGTCCGAGCCGATCCCGACCACCGCCCGGTCGAACTCATGGACCGAGAGCTGGCGAAGCACTTCTTCCTTCGTGGAGTCGGCCCGGACCACATGGGTGAGGCGTCCGTTAAAGGACTGGACGATTTCCTCGCTGGCGTCGATGCCGAGCACCTCGGTGCCCTGCGCCTCCAGTTCCAGGGCCAGCGAGCCGCCAAAGCGGCCCAGGCCGATGACCACCACTGAGGACGCCTTGTCACCGGCGGCAGAGGAGTGGGACGAAAAGATGTTCCTAGCCAATGAGGGGCCTTTCCTTGGGATATTCGTAGAGCATGGGTCGTTCGCGCAGGGCCAGGGCCGCGCCAAGCGTCACCGGGCCCAGCCTCCCGACGAACATCAGCAGGATCAGCACCAGTTGACCCGCAGGAGGGATGGCGGCAGTGATGCCGGTGGACAGCCCGACCGTGGCGAAGGCCGAGATTACCTCGAACAGAATCCGCTCCTGTCCGAAATCGGTGATCAGCATCAGGAACATCGTCGAGCCGGTCACCAGGGCGATCGCCAGCAGCACCACTGTGATGGCCTGGCGGTGCACCGCGCGGGACAGGCGCTTGCCGAAAATGTTCACAGCCGTCCCACCCTGCAGCTCGGTGCTGAGGATGAAGAACAGGACGGCGAAAGTGGTAATTTTCAGGCCGCCTGCAGTTCCGGCCGGGCCGCCGCCGATGAACATCAGGATGTCCATGCCCAGCCAGGACACCGGATTCATCTGGGCGATGTCGATGCTGTTGAAGCCGGCGGTGCGGGCGATGGCGGACTGGAAGAAGCCGGCCAGTACCCGTTCGGCAGGATGGAGGCCGCCCAGGGTTGCCGGGTTGGCCCATTCGACGGCGGTAAGGAACACTGCGCCGCCCGCCAGGAGGATGGCCGAGCCGACGAGGACGAGTTTCGTGTTCATGCTCCAGTGGATGGGACGCCGGTACTGCCGTCCCAGTTCGAAGAGTACCGGGAATCCGAGGCCGCCGATGATCACAGCGGCAGCTATCGGAAGGCAGATCCAGGGGTCGCCGACGAATCCCATCAGGTTGTCCGAATACAGGGCAAAGCCGGCGTTGTTAAAGGACGAGATGGAGTGGAACACCCCGTGCCAGACGGCGTCGCCGAGTGGATAGCCGTACCCGGCCATGAACTGAATCGTGAGAACCAGCGCCAGGGCCGCTTCCACGGCCAGACTGATGGCCAGAACACCCACGAGCACCTGGCGGACGTCGCCGAAGCCGCTGCTCTTGGTCTCGGCGGCGGCGGAAATCCGGGACCTCAGGCCCAGCCGGCGGGCGGTCAGGACCCCGAGCAGCGTGCCGAACGACATGACGCCGAAACCGCCGACCTGGATCAGGACCAGGATGACCACCTGGCCGAATCCGCTCCAGAAAACTGGTGTGTCCACGGTGATCAGGCCCGTTACGCAGACGGCTGAGGTGGCGGTGAACAGGGCCTCCAGCGGGCTGGCAGCACCCCCGCCTGCCTTGGCCACCGGGAGCAACAGCAGCCCGGTGCCGGCGGCGACGGCACCGGCGAAGCCAAGGACGATCACCTGGGCCGGGTGGCGCGGCGCGAACGCCCGAATGAACTTGGTGAAGCCCGCTGTCAGGGCGCGCAGGACCGCGGGAACTTCAACTTGCATAGGGGTCACGCTATCACCGGGCGCCGCGCGCCCCTGATGCGGTTCACACCAGCAGGAGCTGCACCAGTTCCCGGCACTTCCGGTAGGCGGCGGCCTTCGGATCGATTAGGGCGAAATGGTCCCCCGGGACCTTCAGGAGCTGGACGGGCGCGCCGGCAGATTTGGCCGCCGCAGCGTAGGAGTCGGACTGGCTCACGGGAACAGTGTCATCGTCCGTGCCATGGACGGCATAAACGGGGACCGCCAGCGGGACGGCGCTCATCGGGTCCGCATATTTATGCCGTTTCGGGTATTTCTCGGAGGAGCCGCCCAGCAGGTTGCTGACTGCGCCGTTGCTGAGGTTCAGCCGTTCGGCTTCAGCGAGGTTGAGCACCCCGGACTGGCTGACGACGCCGGTCAGGTGCACCGCGCCGTCGTCGTCCTTGCGCAACAGCTGGCGGTCCGCGTCCGGGGCGCCGAGCTGGGCCAGGCGGGTCCGTCCTGCCGCCCACACGGCAAGGTGGCCGCCGGCCGAGTGCCCCAGCGCCACGACCCTGTCCAGGCCGAGGCCATGGTCACCGGCGATGTCGCCGAGCTTGTCGATTCCGGCGAGCACGTCGGCGAAGGTATGGGGCCAACCGCCGCCATTGCCGGCGCGGCGGTACTCGAGGTTCCAGGCTGCCATGCCGTGCACCGCAAGGTCCTTGGCCAGGGGTTCGCCGAGTTCCGCACCGTACTGCGAGCGCCAGTAGCCGCCATGGATGACCACCACCACACCCTTGGTAGCCGCAGCATCCGGCAGGAAGAGCTCACCCCACTGGCTGGGGTCATCGCCGTAGCTGTACCTATGCCGCTTCACAGTGTCCTCCTTGGGGCCCGGTGAACAGGCGGCGGAGAGTGCCCCCAGAGTCACCGTCGCTGCGGCCGCGATCAAAGCCCGACGCCGCACATCAGCCATGTGCCGAGCCTACCTTGAGCGCCGCGCGGCACGGCGTAAGGCGGCTGCGGCCCGGGTTGGCGGCCGCAGCCGATCGCCCCGGGGGTGTCAGCCCTCCGCCGTCGTACCCCGGCCGTAAGCTGGAGGCATGGCGAGCAACTGGGATCGACTGGACGTGAACCTGCGCGACTCCGTGCAGGAAAACGTGGAACTCTACGAGCGGGTGCGCCCTGCCCTGAAGCTGGTCACGCGCGAGGTCCTGCTGACACTTCGGGCCATGCTCAAGGGCACCGAAGTGACACCGCTGTTCGTCACCGGCCGGACCAAGACGGTCGAATCGTTCCGCGAGAAGATCTCCCGCACGGAGGAGCCGCTGGAGCCGGGCGGTCCGCCGGTGCTGAAGTTCCCGGACCCGTTCCGGACCCTGAATGACATGGTGGGGATCCGGGTGATCACCAAGCTGCCGGCGGAAAATGCGGTGGTGGCCAACCTGATCAAACGCCAGCGCCAGCTCTTTGACTGCCGCGGCGACCGCGAGAAGGACATCGGCTCGATCGAGTCGGGGACCTACGGCTATTCCAGCCGGCACCTGATCCTGCGGACCATCCAGAACGAGGCCGTCAAGGAGTACCAGCAGGCCTTCAACCCGGAGGTCCAGCCGAACGGCAGCTACTTCTTCGAATGCCAGATCCGCACCGTGTTCGCGCACGCCTGGAGCGAAATCGAGCACGACATCCGGTTCAAGGCCGAGGATCCGCGCGCCTGGACGCCGCACTTCGACCGCCAGTTCACCGCCACCGCCGCCATGCTGGAAACCGTGGAGGGAGCGTTCGCTGACCTGCACGAACGCTACGAGGAGGTCCGCAGCTACTGGGACATGGACGGCGAAGGCGCAGCCCAGCTCACCCCGAACCGGATCCGCGACGTCTGGCGCACGCTCCTGCCCCACGTGGACCGGAAGGTCGACGACGACTGGGGCTGGGCCGCCGAGCTGATGGCAGCCCACGGCCTTAACCAGACCATGCAGCTGGCCGGGCTGCTCAGCGCCAACCGCATCACCGAGGTCCGCAAGGCCCTGGACCACCGCTACTCCCCCGGCCCGGACCGGCTCCTCGATGACCTGCTGCTCTGGCAGTACGGCACCAAACACATCGATCTCACCGCGGAACCGGCCGACGCCGTCCCGCACCCGCGGCGCGACAGCCTCCAGCGGCGGCTCAAACAGATCGAGCGCTACCGGCTGACGCAGGGGTAGTCTTCCCGGCACGTGTGCCCTCGCCGGCCCGGGTCCGCTGGTGCTAGGTTCTGGGACTATGACCCCGAGTACCAGGATGACGATCATGGCCACGCTGGTGACGGCGGCAGGGCTGTTTTCGTTGCTGACCGGCGTTCTGGAGGCGGTGCGGGTCTATGCCATTGACTCCGTCGATCCCGGGCTGGCACGGCTGGGTCTTGCAGCCATGATCATCGGCGGCCTGACAACTGCGGCCATAGGTCTTGGCGTTTTGCTTGCACGCGGAGGGCTGCCCCTGCCCGGAACCGTTGCGGTCGTTGCCGGATGGCTGATCATCTGGTTCCCCTTGACCATTGCCCTGGGAATTGCCACGGACAGGCACTTGGGGTCCCAGCTTGCGGCGACCGCCCTCTGCGCCCTCGGCATTTTCTCCGCTGTTGCGGCCTTCGCCCGGTCACGGCGCGGAGTCTCCGGAGCAACGAACGCCGCGGAGTGAGTCACTTGAGCTCCTATAGCCCGGCCGGTTCCAGCCGTTCCTCGACTACTTCGGCGGCTGAGCCGCCGGACGCGCTCAGCCGCACGCGGTAGGCGGCCTTGCCCGGCGTTTCCGTGACGGCCCCGACCAGCTCGGTCCCGCGGTAGAGCAGGCCCACGCCGTCGTCGGTGCAGTGGGTCTCGTCCAGTGTTCCGTCCGCCACCAGGCGGTGCACGAGCGGGCGGCGTGCGGCTTCTGAGTCGTAATGGACTCCGTTGTCGTACGGGAGCAGCCCGAGCCCGTTGCTCACGGCGCGAAGCTCGGGACCGAATGAATCCGTCGTTCCGCCGTTGAACCAGCAGATCGAACCGGCCGAAACGCCGGCCAGCACCACTCCGGCTTCCCAGACGCGCCGGAAGATCCCGTCCAGTTCATGGGCGCGCCAGACGGCGAGGAGGTTGACCACGGAACCGCCGTTGACCCACACGACGTCCTGGCCGAGAAGGAACTCCTCGATGTTGCCGACGTTGGGCATGCTGAACAGGTTCAGGTGGCTGAGCTGGAAGCCGGCGACGTTTCCCGCTTCGCTGATCTCGTTGTTGAACCACCGCTGGTCCCCGCTGGCGGTGCCGACGTGCGCGACCCTGGGCGCCCGCCCGGTGACACCGGACAAGTCCACCGCATAATGGACCAGTTTGTTGAATTCCAGGCGTGTGCGTGTCCCCGGCTTGTAGCCGCCGGAGGTCGCAAGAATTGTCGGACTTTCGGCAGGCATAAAGAGTGTCTCCTTGATCGGGGCAAACATTGCACTTGAGCCTACCGAGGTCGGCCGGAACAGCTAACGCGTCCCGGGCCAGCCGGCGCGGCCGCCTCGCGCCTGCGATGCGCGGAATTCCGGGCGCTACCCGGATACGGGCGCGGTCAGGAATTTGGCGCGTCGAGATGGGGCCGGCGCGTCGAGAAAGGCTGGGCGCGGCGGCGTCTCAGGCGTCCGGGCCCTGGAACCGGGCGACGTATTTCCGCTGCCACGGGGTCTCAACGGCTCCCCGCCGGTAGTTCGCGCGGACGAAGGCGACGGCGTCCGCGGCAGGGACACCGTCCAGGACGGCGATGCAGGCCAGTGCGGTGCCGGTCCGGCCCCGGCCGCCCCAGCAGGCGACTTCAACCCGCTCGCGCCCGGCGCGGCGCCAGGCCTCGATAAGCGCGTCCAGGGTGTCGGCGTCGTCGGCCGGAACGTGTAAGTCCCGCCAGCGGACCCAGCGCGAATCCCATGGCGCCGGGCCCGGGCGCTTTCCCAGCAGGTACAGGCCGAAGTCGGGACGCTGCCCGGCGGGAAACGGCCTGAGCAGCCCGCGGCCGCGGATGAGCCGGCCGGACGGAAGTTCCAGGACTCCGCTCTGGCCCGGATCCCAGGTCTGCGTCATGTTCCCGAGCGTAGCCCTTCCGCCGGCATCACGCACCGGCTGCGTTCCCGCCCAGTTCCACCCCGGCCGCAGCCCCGAAGCGCTGCCAATCCGTCCGACACGCCGGGCGTTTCCGTGTCCGCGCAGAAGCAACTGGGCAGGAGCGCGCCGGGTTCGGAATGAGGAAGCTCTGGCGGGACGCGCCGGCTGTCCCTGGAGTGGCGAAGTAACCGCCAACCGCTGAAAGGAAGCCAGCATGTCGTTCCAGGCCTATCTCGACACCATCGAAGACAAGACCGGCCTCACCCCGCGCCAACTCGTGGAGCTGGCCGGGCAGAAGGGGTTCACCGACCCCTCCGTGAAGGCCGGTACCATCCTCGACTGGCTCAAGGAGGACTACGAGCTTGGACGCGGCCACGGCATGGCGCTGGTCCACGTCATCAAGAACGGGCCGCAGATCGATTCCAAGCACGTCGGATCCTCCGGCGTGCACCGCGACGGCTCCGACACGCGCTGGCTGGACGGCAAAGCGACCAAACCAGCGCCCTGACAGCGGAGGGGACGCGCGCTCCCGCCCTAGTGGCCCGCGCCGAGCTTGCCGCCAAGGCGTTCGCGCATCAGGATGCTGGCATCGTTGAGGCCGACGATCTTCACGTCCTTGCCGTGGTGCCGGTACTTCTCGGTGACGGCATCCAGTGCGGCGATCGTCGAGGCGTCCCAGAGGTGGCTGGCATGCATGTCGATGACCACACGATCGGGGTCCAGGGCGTATTCGAACTGGGTGTAGAGGTCGTTGGAGGAGGCGAAGAAGAGTTCGCCGTCCACGACGTACGTGGCCACCGGGACGCCGTCGGCCTCTGCCACGGTCCGTTCCACCGTCACGAAGTGCGCCACACGCCGGGCGAACAGGACCATCGCCACCAGCACGCCGACGCTGACGCCGATCGCCAGGTTGTGGGTGGCCACGGTGACGATGACGGTGGCGACCATGACCAGCGTTTCGCTCTTGGGCAGCGCCTTCAGCGTGGACGGCCGGATGCTGTGCCAGTCGAAGGTCGCCGCTGAAACGAAGATCATCACGGCCACGAGGGCGCCCATCGGGATCAGCGAGACGATATCGCCGAGGACCACCACGATGATCAGCAGGAATACACCGGCCAGGAAGGTGGAGATCCGGGTCCGGGCGCCGGAGGCCTTGACGTTGATCATGGTCTGGCCGATCATCGCGCAGCCGCCCATGCCGCAGAAGACGCCGGTGACGATGTTCGCCACGCCCTGACCCCAGGCCTCTCGGGTTTTGTGGGACCGGGTATCGGTGATGTCGTCGACGAGCTTCGCGGTCATGAGGGATTCGAGCAGCCCCACGAAGGCCATGGCCAGAGCGTACGGGAAGATAACCTGCAGGGTTTCGAGGCTGAACGGCACGTTCGGGATGAACAGGGCCGGCAGGGAATCGGGCAGCGCACCCTTGTCCCCCACCGTGGGAACGGCAACGGCGGCCAGCACCGTGATGAGCGTCAGGACCACGATCGCCACAAGCGGCGCGGGGATGGCCCGGGTCAGCCGGGGCAGTCCGAAGACAATCAGCAGGCCCAGTGCAGTGAGCGGGTAGACCAGCCAGGGGACGCCGATCAGCTCGGGGACCTGGGACATGAAGATCAGGATGGCCAGGGCGTTGACGAAGCCGACCATAACCGAGCGCGGGATGAACCGCATGAGCTTCGCCACCCCGAACAAGCCCAGAATGACCTGGAAGACGCCGGCCAGGATGACCGCTGCGACGAGGTAGTCCAGGCCGTGGGACTTCACCAGCGGGGCGATCACGAGGGCAACGGCGCCGGTAGCCGCCGAGATCATTGCCGGGCGGCCGCCGACGAAGGCGATGGTGACCGCCATGGTGAAGGAGGCGAAGAGACCGATCCGCGGATCGACGCCGCCGATGATCGAGAAGGCGATAGCCTCCGGAATCAGGGCCAATGCGACGACCAGCCCGCCGAGGACCTCGGTCTTCAGCCGGCGCGGGGAGCGCAGGGTGCCACGGACGGACTGGAGCTGCTCCGGAGTCAGGGCCGGGGCGGATTTGGTGGCCATTGCTGGCTCCGTTCAGTCTCGGGAAGGCGCGACGCGGCGGCTTCGGTATTCAGCAACGGCTGGGGGACGTCGGCAAAGTGGGGCGCCGCAACGCGCCGGAAGGGAAGTCAGGAGGCGAGGGTGTCGGCCCGAAGCGGCCGGCTCGTCCTGCAAGGGCAACTTTACCGTGGGCGCCGGGAGCCGCCTCCCGCGGGCCGGCCGCCCCAAAGAAATCTGACATATTCGCCTGCGGAACGGTCACGAACTGGTTCCGGGGCGCCGGCAGTGGCACCATGCTTGGATGCTTGAGGCAACCAAAACCCCGCAGTCCGCCCCGGAGACCAGCGCTGGCGCGGTCCCGGTCAATCCCGCCCTCGCCGCCGAGGCCAAGATCGCCCGCATCGCGGTGACCGTTTTCCCGCTGCTGGTCGTCATCGCCGGTGTCGCCGGGTACCTGCTGCCGGGCGCCTTCAAGCCACTCGGCCCCAGCGTGCCGTATCTCCTGGGCATCATCATGTTCTGCATGGGCTTGACTCTGACCCCGCCTGACTTCGCCTCCGTGGCGAAGCGTCCCTGGGCCGTGGTCCTGGGCATTGTGGCGCACTACGTCATCATGCCAGGTGCCGGCTGGCTGATCGCCGTCGCCCTGAACCTGTCGCCGGAACTGGCCGTAGGCCTGATCCTCGTGGGCTGCGCACCCTCGGGCACCGCGTCCAACGTGATGGCGTTCCTGGCCAAGGGCGACGTCGCCCTCTCGGTCGCCGTCGCCTCCGTGTCCACCCTGATCGCCCCGATCGTGACGCCGCTGCTGGTGTTGTTCCTGGCCGGCTCCTATCTGCAGATCGACGCCGGCGGCATGGTGCTGGACATCGTCAAGACCGTCCTGCTGCCGGTGATCGCCGGCCTGCTGGCCCGCCTTTTCCTCAAGAAGCTCGTGGCCCGGGTGCTGCCGGTCCTGCCCTGGGCCTCTGCCGTCGTGATTTCCCTGATTGTGGCGATTGTGGTGGCCGGCAGCGCCAGCAAGATCGTCGCCGCCGGCGGGATCGTGTTCCTTGCCGTGGTGCTGCACAACGGCTTCGGCCTGGGCCTGGGGTACCTGGCCGGCAAGCTGGGGCGCCTGGATGACAAGGCCCGCCGCGCGCTGGCCTTCGAGGTCGGCATGCAGAATTCGGGCCTGGCCGCGACCCTGGCCACGGCGCACTTCAGCCCGCTGACGGCGCTGCCGTCGGCCGTGTTCTCGCTCTGGCACAACATCTCCGGCGCGATCGTAGCGGCGTGGCTGGCGCGGCGCCCGCTGCGGGACTCGTAAAGGCCGGCGCCCGGCCAGGGCGTTTAGCCGCGCAGCCGTTCGAGCATCATCGCGACGGCGCGCTCGGCGAGCGCATCCGCCGTGCCCGCGGCCCCCGGCGCCAGCACGTCGACGCCGTCCGGCTGCAGAGTGTCCGAGAAGGCCAGCTGGGCAACGCCGCGGGCAGCGAGTTCCGTCATCGTCTCGAGGTCGGCGGCGGTGCGCTCCGCCGGCTTCGAGCCGAGGATGACGGCGTCGGCGCCTCCTGAGAGCATGAACTGCCGCCAGCTCCCGCCCACAAGGATGACCGGCTGGTAGCCGTGCCGGGGCAGGGTCCCGGCGGCTGCCACGGCGAGCGCGCGGTCCCAGGAATCCTCAAGGTCGGTGATGGCCACCGCCACGACGTCGGTGCGTCCGCGCCGCATCCCGCGGGCGGCCCGGTTCGGCACATAGCCCAGTTCGCGGGCCGCGGCATGAACGCGGTCCTGGGTGGGCTGGCTGATCCGGGTGTTGCCGCCGGGACGGCCCGAAAGCACGTAGGAGACAGTGGTCAGGGACACCCCTGCGGCCTCCGCGACGTCGCGGATGGTGGGCTTGGATCCGTGCCGCACTGATAACTCCCGGGTACTTCTCCGCCGCTGTGTAGCGGCGCTGCTGAAAACGATAACACCTGTCGGCTACCGGAAATTCGGCCCGCTCTGATCTGTAGGGATGCTGCCCGGTGAGTGGTCAGAGGGGACGCCAGCGCTACCATCGCCGGAGAGGGCGTAGCGTTCAAATATGGCTCGGGCAATATCCATCCGGACCGAACGGGGCCGGTCCCGGACTAGACCCGGACCGGCCCCGATCGTAAATCCCGGGGCTCATAGATCCCGGGTCATCAGCGTTTTGCCCTAGTCGCCGCAGGTGCAGCGCTGGTCCTGGGGTACATCGGCCATGACCGAGTCGACATGCTCGCCGCAGCCGGCCCAGGTGATTTTTCCGCAACGATTACAACGAACTGCAGCGCACATAGGATCTCCAAAATCGGGGTGCCGCGGATGCCGCACCTAATACCAACAATAATACCCCATAGGGTATATTGAAGGTGTCCCGGCCGCAGGGGCCATGCCCGGGAACGCAAAGGATCACCATGAGCACACATGAACGGCCGGAAGCCTTGAAGCCAGGCCGGTCCACCAGACCGGAAACAGTCACACCCCCGGCCCGGCCCGGCCCGGAAATTCCCCGCCTGCAGCGCCGTGTGGTCGCTGTTCTCGTCGGAGGCCAGATCCTCGGCGGCATCGGCATGGGAGCGACGCTTTCCCTGGGCTCCCTGCTTGCAGCGCAGCTTTCCGGGTCCAACGCGTGGTCCGGCATGGCCGCCACGATGAGTACCCTGGGCGCCGCCTTCGCGGCCGTCCCCCTGGCCCGGTTGGCCCAGGCCCGCGGCCGGCAGGTCTCGCTGTCCACCGGAGCCCTGATTGCCGGGGCGGGGGCCGTCACGGCAATCACCGCCGCCTCGCTGGGCGTCTTCCCGTTGCTGCTGTTGGGCCTGATGCTCCTCGGCGCGGGCTCCGCAGTGAATCTGCAGGCCCGTTTCGCCGCAACCGACCTGTCCCGCCCCGGGTCCCGGGGCCGGGACCTTTCGATCGTGGTGTGGTCCACAACGATCGGCGCCGTCCTGGGTCCCAACCTGTTCGGGCCCGGCGAGATCGTCGGGGCCGCCCTTGGCCTGCCCCCGCTGACGGGCGCTTTCGCCTTTTCCGTGGCCGCCCAACTGGCGGCCGCCGTCGTCTATGCAGCGGGCCTGCGGCCCGACCCCCTCCTCACTGCGATGGCCTCCCGGGTTACCGATCTCGAGGCACCCAAGCCCAAGAGCGGCCTGCGGATTCTGCGCAGCAACCCCCGGGCAAGGTATGCGGTGGCGGCCGTCGCCCTCAGCCACGCCACGATGGTGGCGCTCATGTCCATGACGCCCGTGCACCTGCGCGACCATGGGGCCAGCCTCACGGTGGTGGGCCTGACGATCAGCCTGCACATCGCCGGCATGTACGCGCTATCTCCCGTTTTCGGCTGGATGGCGGACAAGGTGGGGCGGCTGCCCACCATCCTGCTGGGCCAGACAATGCTGCTGATGTCACTCATCCTGGCCGGACTCGCGCCGGACTCCGGCACCGCCGTCACCACAAGCCTGATCCTGCTGGGGCTGGGCTGGTCCGCCTCCGTGGTTGCCGGGTCCGCCCTCGTGGCCGAGTCGGCGCATGTGCAGGACCGGCCGGCGATCCAGGGCGTGTCGGATCTGAGCATGAACGCGGCCGGGGCAACCGGAGGCGCGCTGGCCGGACCGGTCCTGGCCGCCGTCGGGTATTCCGGGCTCGGCTTCCTCTCCATCGCACTGGTGGCCACCGTAATCATCTGGACAGCCCTGCAGCCACGGCGTCCCGCCCAAGACCAGGAGCAGCCATGACCGTCAATAGCACACCCGAAGAGAACACCCGCCCGGTCACGGCCGAGGCACCCGCAAGCCGCAGCCGGCTGCGGCAGCTCCCGCAGGTGCTCCGCAACTGGTCCAGGGCACGGGTGGCCACGTCCATCGCTGCGGCCGCCCTTGCCGCCGTCTTCCTGGTGGCTGCCAACGGCATGATTGCCGGCGCCGGCACTGGCTGGACGGGCTTCGCCCTGGTGGGTGCGGGCTCGATCCTGGCCGGCTTCCTGGCTGGGAGCTACGTGAACGCACCGATCGGCGCGGCGGCGACGCTGTGCGATCTGCGCTGGCCCGTCCTGGGCCTCTTCGGCACGGTGTGGGCGAGCTCGGCGAGGGAAGCGCTTCCGTCAGTCCAGATCGCCGTCGGGCTGCTGTCCCTGGCCGTGATGGCATGGGCCTTGCACGCTCGACTGGAGCTGGAGCGCAAGGTCACGCTAGGCCGCAGCGGATCAGGAGATTCGGACGTCGACGTCTGCACCGACTGCCGCCCGCTTTTCCCCACAAAGGCGCGGCCACAGGGCTGAGCTGACAGGGAGAGCGGGTACTGGCTACAGGCGGATGTAAGCCCAGCCGTCCCATTGACGTTCGGCAAGGTGGGCGATGGCCGCCGGAACCATCCCGACGCCGGGCAGCAGGTGCTCCGCAGCCACCCCCGCCGACCGCAGGCTGTTCCCGCACGCCAGCACCCGGACGCCGCTGGCGACGGCGGCGGAGATGGCTTCACCGAAAACCGAGCCCTCCGCCAAGTGCGCCACCCCGGGCCCCTGGATGACAGCCTCGATGGGAACCCCTGGTCCGAGCGCCGCAACAGCGTTCTGGCTGCTGCGTAGCACCCCGGCAAGTGCGTCATCCGCCAAAGGACCGGCCGAATGGGCCACGAGCCCGCGCCAGCCCCGCCCTGCGCGCTCGCCCCGACGGGTCCCGCCGTTTTCGCCGGTGTCCTCGGCATGGCAGTCGGACGCAAATTCAGACATGCGATCTCCTTCGGCGCGGATGGGCCGCCCGCTTCGGAGCCGCGCCGGTCGTTTCCTGCATGCTAGCGCCCGCCCCCTTGAAATGTACAAACATTCCCTCGAAGACGGGCCGGCGTAAAGCGGCCCAGCTTCCCGCCCGGGTCCCCAAGTGGGATTTTGGGTGTTTTACAACGCCACATATGTCACGTAGCCTCGCAGACTATCAAATGTCTAAACATTTCGTTCCTCGACGGAACGCCTGAGGAGTCCGGATGCCCACTTTGACCAAGCCCGGGCCTGCAGCCGCCAAGCCACGCCCCCGCACTGCATCGATTGTCTTGCCTGCACTGGGCATCGCCGTGCTGCTGCTGTTCGTGGGACTGCTCTCCTACCAAGGTGCAGCGGCCCAAAAAGACGCCACCGAACAACAGCAGCAGTCCCAGGACCCCAAGAGCCCTGCCGGCGAAAAACTGGACATGTCCCGCCGGAAAGCAGACGATCCGACCGCGATCGGAAGCCAGGATGCTCCGGTCGTCCTGGTGGAGTATGCCGACTACCGCTGCCCCTTCTGCGGGCTGTTTTCCCGAGACACCCTTCCCCCGCTGGTGGCGAAATACGTCGACCGCGGCGACCTGAGACTGGAGTGGCGCGACCTACCGGTCTTCGGGGCGGAGTCGTCCGCCGCTGCCGTCGCCGGACGTGCGGCCGGCGAGCAGGGCCGGTTCTGGGAATTCAACAAGGCGGTCTACGCCATCGCGCCGGAACGCGGCCACGCGGAGTTGCCCCGGGAGCGGCTCGTCCAGCTTGCCGGCGACGCGGGAGTCCCTGATTTGAAGAAGTTCGAAGCGGATCTGGACTCCGCCGACCTCAAGGCGGCGGTGTCGAAAGATGCCCAGGAGGCCGCGTCCCTGGGCGCCACCGGCACCCCCACCTTCCTGGTGAACGACACCCCGCTCGTTGGGGCCCAGCCGCTGGCCAGCTTTGAGAAAGCCATCGATGCCGCACTGAAGTCGGCCAGGGGCAACTAATGGACATCGGCTACGCTGGCGCATTCCTGGGCGGCGTCCTGACCCTGTTGAGCCCTTGCTCGGCCCTCTTGTTGCCGGCCTTCTTTGCCTACGCCTTCTCCACCACGACCCGGCTGGTGGCACGGACGGGGCTGTTCTATCTGGGCTTGCTGAGCACCCTGGTGCCGCTGGGCATATTTGCCGGGGTTCTCGGCTCCCTTGTCACGCTGCACCGGCCAGTCCTGGTCGGCGTTTCGGCGGCCCTGGTGATGGTCCTGGGCGCCGCCCAGATCGCCGCAATCCGGCTTCCCTCCGGGCTCACGCCAACGGCGGGCACCGGGTCATCCCGGTTGTCCGTCTTCGCCCTGGGAACCGTCTACGGCGTCGCCGGGGTCTGCACCGGGCCCATTCTGGGCTCCATCCTGACCGTCGCGGCAGTCGGCGGCAACGCCGCCTACGGTGGCGCGCTGCTGGCAGTCTTCGCGCTCGGGATGGCGTTGCCGCTCTTTGTCCTGGCCCTCTTGTGGGACCGGCTGGGCATCTCCGGCCGCCGCTGGTTGCGTCCGCGGCCGCTCACCATCGGGGCGTGGTCGAACTCCTGGCTGATGATCATTTCCGGCCTCATTTCCGTCGGCATCGGCGTGCTCCTGCTGATCAGCGACGGGACGGCGGGGCTGGGCGGCGTGCTGACCGTTCAGGACCAGTTCCGGGCAGAATCGGTTGCCACCGAGGCAGCCGCCGGCATCCCCGATGTCGCTGTCGCCGGGGTCGCCGCCGTCGTTCTCGCGATCGGCATAGCACTGTATTTCAAGAGCCGGCGAAACGAGCCACCCATGACCCACCGAAAAGCCCCCGAAGCCGCCAGCCAACACAATGCGCCGGAGACCACGGCCAACCGGACCGCCAGTGCCGCCAGCCCGTGCCAGCCAAAGACAGGGATGACCGATGATCCGCAGTAAATGTGAAACCTTGCTTGCTGCCCTGGCGCAGTGGCCGGCGCGGCGCTGGCTGGCCGCGGCCGGCGTCGCCGCCCTCACGTACATCGTGGTGGCGGTGCCCACGGACCTGATCGATACGCCGCTTTTCAGCCGCGAGGTCCCGCCGACCTGGTGGTCCTTCCCGGTTCTCGGCGTCACGGCCGTCCTCACCGGGTTGCTGCTGGCCACCTACCTTTCCCGTGAACCCGCGGCCGACGCCGAGGCCGGCACCGAAGAGTCCGACAGCAAAGGCCGCTTCGGGGCTGCCGGCACCATCGTCTCTTTCTTTGCCGTGGGCTGCCCGGTCTGCAACAAGCTCGTTCTGCTGGCCCTCGGCACGTCCGGCGCCATGCAGTACTTCGAACCGATCCAGCCCCTGCTGGCGGCCCTCTCCATCGCCCTGCTGCTGTGGGCATTCGCGAAGAGGGCCACCTCTGAGGACCGTTGCCCGGTGCCTCGCGTGCGGGCGGCCCCTTAGTCTCGGCGGGGCGGCGTGGCCTTGCAGCCAAAGGCGGTCGCGATTGCCACCCGGTCGCCCAGGACATAGCTGCGCCGGAATTCGAGGTCGCGCGCCCGGTGGCAGCCGGTCCGCTCGATCAGCAACAACGCGGAGCCCTCCGGACACCCGAGCAGGGCCGCATGTGCGGGGGTGGCGAGCACGGCAGTGAGCTGCTCCGTGCCGCCGTCAAGCACGACGCCGCAGCGCCGGTCGAGCTCCCCGTACAGGGACGCGTCACGGAAGTCCGCCTCCAGCAGCTTCTCGGCGGTCGCTGCGGGGAGCCAGACCTGGTCGAGGCCGATCGGCTCGCCGTCGGCGAGGCGGACCCTCGAGAGGTGGAAGAGCTCGGCGTCCGGATCCAGGGAAAGCTTTGCCGCCACCTCCGGGTTGACCACCAGGTGCTGTTCCAGGACCACACTCCGGTGTTTCATCCCCGACTCCCGGATGGACGCCAGGACGCTGTAGATCGGTCCGTACGCCGTACTTCTTCCGGCGACCACCGTGGGCTTCTTCCCGGGGTGCGCGGTGATGTGCCCGGCATCGCGCAAGGGTGCCAGGGCGGCCCGGATCGTGCCACGGCTTACCCCAAAGCGTTGGGCCAGTTCCAGTTCACCGGGGAAACCTGCCTCAAACGCCCCGGCGAGGACTTCTTGCAGCAGCTCGGCGCTGACGGTTTTCCAGAGAGGGCTTCCCTTGGTCCGTTCAACAGCACGCCCCGCGCGGGAAGCGGATGCTGGCCCCTGGTCATCCTTCACGTCTCTCCCGACCGATTTACTCCACAAAGCTGCTGGCATTATGACGTTACTGCATCACACACGCCTGGTATCCGAGCCGGAACCCAGCAGGCACCAACGAAGTCTTCGACAGCCGGTAGAATTACCCGTGAGCAAGGAGGAAGAATGACGGCACACGGTCTGCGCCTTGTACGCGGCTGGATTGGCGCCGTCGTCGCGACCTCCATCGCCGCCGGTTCGCACTTCCTGGCCGGCGGGAACGCTCCCGAACTTCCGCTGCTCCTCCTGACGCTGGCCCTGTCCGGGCTGGCCTGCACCGCCCTCACGGGCCGCGGGCTGTCCCTGTGGCGGCTCTCCGCCGGCGTGGCTTTGAGCCAGGGACTCTTCCACTGGGTCTTCAGCTGGGCAGCGGCTCCGCATGTTTCCGGCGCTCCGGCCGGCGGCCACCTGGCCCATTCGTCCCTGCTGGAACCTGCCGCCGGAACGGTCTTTTCCCCCACGGCGGACCACGCCTCGCCGCTGATGTGGCTGGGGCACGCCGTTGCCGCCGTCCTGACCGTGGCCATCCTGCGCCACGGCGAGGTCGCCGCCGTCCGGCTGGTGCAGGCGATGCGACTGCACGTGACGGCTTTCCTCCCGCTTTTCCAGACCTTGCCGGCGTGTCCGCCCGCAGCCGCCCTGCCCGCCAACCGGCCCGTCAGGCCGCTGCGGAACCTCGGCGCGCCCCTGCTGGTGATGCGCCGCCGCGGGCCTCCCCTGCTTCCGCTCGTGTCCTAGGCGCCCGGCGCCTTCACCCGATACGCCCCGCAGCGCTGCCAAGACAGCGCCGGGGCGGGAAGCAGCCATGACAAAAAATAGCTCAAAAACATGGCGGAATCCTGGCTTGGGAGCAACACTGCTCGCCGCCCTCCTGCTCTGCGTAGGCGCCAGCCTCCCAGCAGCACCGGCGGCGTTCGCCCACGACCAGCTGATTTCGTCCAGTCCAGCGCCCGATGAGCGCCTGGACAAGAGTCCAGCCAGCATCATCCTGTCCTTCAGTTCGCCCCTGCTGGCGCTCGGCCATGAGGTCCGGGTCGTCGATGACAACGACAGGAACTGGGTAGCAGGCGCACCGGTCCTCACCCGGGAAACGCTGACCCAGGCGCTCCCGGAACTCCCCGACGGCGGCTATCAGGTCAGCTGGCGGGTGGTCTCTGCAGACGGTCACCCGATCAGTGGCGGCTACCGGATTCATGTCGGCAATCCTGCCGCCGCGCCGCCGGCGGCCTCCGCCAGCGCTGGTGCCAGCAGTGAACCCAGCGCGGCCGCCACAAACGGCACCGGTGACGGGGTACCGGGTTGGATGCCTGCCGCCGGAACGGCTGCGGCCGCCGGTCTCGGCATCTATCTGGCATTTATCGGCCTTCGGCGCATCAAGCGCAACACGCAATCCCCCAGCGAATAACACTTACCGGGCCGGCCCGCTGCGGCCGGCTGCCCCGATTCAGGAGTATCACCATGTCCAAAAAGCTCGTTTACCCTACCCTTTCCCTTCTCGCGGCGGCGGCCCTGGCACTCGCCGGCTGCGCCCCCTCAGCCTCGACGCCGGCACCATCCCCGTCGGCCACCGCCACCCCGGCCAATGCGGCCGTCGCGCTGGCAGTCAGCCAGCCGTGGGTCAAGGCCGCCGTTTCCGGTATGACCGGCGGTTTCGGCGTCCTCAAGAACACCTCCGACGCCGACATCACCGTCACCGGCGCCTCGACCCCGTCGGCCCGGATGGTCGAACTGCACGAAACAGCCATGGGACCCAACGGCGCCATGCAGATGCAAGCCAAGCAGGGCGGCTTTGTGATCCCTGCCGGCGGCGAACTGAAACTTGAGCCAGGGGCCAATCACATCATGTTGATGGGGCTTACCGCGCCGATCAACCCCGGTGCTGACGTCACGTTCACGCTTGAGCTGGCCGGCGGCGGCAGCTTCGAATTCACCGCAGTGGCGAAGGACTTCAGCGGCGCCAACGAGAACTATGTCGAAGAAGAAGGCGCCGGCATGTCCCACGGCCAGCCCTCCAGCACCGGCAGCGCACCCGGTTCGGCGCCGTCGTCGACCTCAAAATGAGCGCCGGGGACCAGCGGCCCGCCGGCGCAACCGCGGACAGTGAGGAGCCCGATGCCCCGCGGAAACTGCCGCGGCGCGGACTGCTCTTCGGCGGCGCCGCCGCCGGGCTGGGGGCGCTGGCCGCGGCCGGCGCCCACCTCGCCGGGGCGGGCGTCCAGCAGGCGGGGAACCCCGTCCCGGATGATCCCGCGGAGAACGTCCACGGCAGCGGCGTTGTTCCGTTTCACGGCGACCGCCAGGCGGGCATTACGACGGCGGCGCAGGCCCACGGCGTTTTTGTCGCCCTGGATTTGCGGCCCGGAACGACCCGCGCCGCGGTCAAGGCGCTCTTGCGGCTGCTCAGCGACGACGCCGCGAACCTCTGCGCGGGAAAACCGGCCCTGGCCGACACCGAGGGCGAACTCGCCCAGGTGCCGGCCCGGCTGACGGTCACGTTCGGTTTCGGACCCGGCCTGGTTGCCGCGGTGGACCCCGCCCGGGCGCCGGGCTGGCTGAAGCCGCTGCCGGCCTTCAGCATCGACCGGCTGCAGCCCGGATTCTCCGACGGTGATCTGCTTCTGCAGATCTGCGCGGATGATGCATTGACCGTGGCGCATGCCCAACGGATGCTCCTGAAGGACAGCCGGAGCTTCGCGACCGTCCGCTGGGTGCAGACCGGCTTCCGGCGTTCCTACGGCAGTGAAAAGTCCGGGACCACCATGCGGAACCTCTTCGGCCAGGTGGACGGGACGTCGAACCCTGCGCCGGGCAGCCCGGACAACGAGCGCGTGGTCTGGGGCGGCGGGGAAATTCCCGCATGGACGGCCAACGGCACGTCGGTGGTCATCCGCCGGATCGCGATGAATCTGGACAAGTGGGACGGGCTGGACCGCGTCGGCCGGGAGGAATCCGTGGGCCGCCGGTTGCCCAACGGCGCACCCCTGACCGGGACGCAGGAGCACGACGAGCCCGACCTGATCGCCGTGTCCAAGCTCGGGTTCCCGGTCATCTCGGACGTCTCGCACCTGCGCCGGGCCCGGCCGGAGGACAGTTCCCAGCGGATCTTTCGCCGGGCCTACAACTACGACGCCGCTCCCGGCGCCGGTGGGGTCTCGGACTCGGGGCTGATCTTCGTGTCCTACCAGGCCGACGTCGACAAGCAGTTCACGCCCATCCAGCGCCGGCTCGATCAAGTGGACATGCTCAATCAGTGGACGACGCCTGTCGGCTCCGCTGTGTTCGCCATCCCGCCGGGGTGCCGTGAGGACGGATTCGTCGGCGAGGAGCTGTTCGCCTGATCCCACGCAACGCGGGGTCACTTCGAGCCCATCCGACCGCCCCGGACAGGCGCGAAGTGACCCCGCATCAGGGCGCCGGAAGGTGCGGCCGTTCGGCTCAGCGGAGGCGGGGCAGATGCAGGGAGATGGTGGTCCCTTCCCCCGGGGTGGACGCCGCCTGGACGGTTCCGCCGTGGCTGGTCACGATTTCGCGGACCAGGGCGAGCCCGATGCCGGAGCCGGCGATCTGTTCTGCGGCCCTCCCCCGCCAGAGCCGGTCAAAGATGTGAGGCAGTTCCTCGGCGGGGATTCCCGGGCCGGTGTCGGCGACGGTGAGCACGGCCTCGCCGCCGTCGGCCAACGTCTTGAGGGTTACCTTGTCGCCCGTCCGGCAGTAGCGCGCGGTGTTGGCCAGCAGGTTGCCGACTGCCTGGTGCAGGCGATCGCCGTCGGCCCTGACCCACACGGGACCGGCGCTTTCCAGCTCCGTCGCCAGGCCGGCCGCCCGCAACTGCGGCTCTGAGCGGGAGAGGGCATCGGCAGCGAGCGCGGCAAGGTCCAGGGGTGCCAGGTCCAGGGAGAGCGCCGCCGTTTCGACGGCGGAGAGCTCGGCGAGGTCGGCGACTACCCGGCCGAGCCGGAGCGACTGGTCGTGCAATCCGGCCAGACCGGCCGGCGTCGGTTCCATGAGTCCGTCGCGCAGTTCCTCGAGCCCTGCCTGCAGGGCCGCGAGCGGCGTGCGCAGCTCGTGGGCCACATCTGCGGTGAGGTTGCGCCGTTCCGTATCGGACCGGACAACCGCGTCCGCCATGTCATTGAAGGCGTGGGCGAGGTCGCCGAGTTCGCCAGGTGCATCCCCGGCCGTGCGGACGTTCCGGTTTCCCGCGCCAAAGGAACGCGCCGCCTCCGTCATGCTGCGGATTGGCCGGACAAGCCTCCGTGTGACGAACCAGCTCGCGGCGACAGCCATTGTCAGTGCCACCACTGCAGCGATGGCGATCCACGTCCAGGCAACGTCGAGGATCCTCGTTCCACCATTCCCTCCGATCCCTCCGGGATTGACCCGCACTGCACCGACTCGAGTGCCATCGACGACGACATCGGCGGTCACCGCTCCTTGACCGCTGGAATCTGCCTGGCCGGCGTTTCCCCGGGCCGGGTTGCCGGAGCCGGCCAGCACATTACCGTCGGCGTCGACGATATTCAGGCGCGCCGATGCGGCGTCACCGATGGCCAGGGAACGACTCAGATCGGCGCCGTCCCACCCGCCAGCCTGTTGATAGGCGCCCGCGGCGGCAGCGGCTGCCGCCGCGGCCAGCTGTTTGCGGTCCGCCTGCTCCGCTGCATGAACACCACGGTCCACCCCGATCAGTGCAGCTGCGACCAGCACAAGAACCGACGAAACAGCCACCAGCACAAACGCCAGCAACAGACGCTTCCCGAGTTGTCCGAGGCCCTTCCCTGCGTGCCTCATTTCCGCTCATCCCGGTGCAGGCCCAGCCGGTAACCCACGCCGGTCACCGTTTCCACGACGTCTGCGGCTCGGGGTCCGAGCTTCCGCCGGAGGTTCTTGACGTGGGAGTCGATGGTGCGCTCGTAACCGGCATATTCGTAACCCCGGACACGGTTCACCAGCTCGTACCGCGAGTAGACCCGTCCCGGCGATGCCGCCACAGCGTCCAGCAGGTCCCATTCTGTTGGGGTCAGATCCAGCAGGTTCCCATCCAGCCATGCCTTGTGCAGGCCTGGGTCGATTCGCAGCCTGCCGCCACCATAGCTCGCCGCTGCGTCCGCAGCAGGGACACCTCCGAAGCGATGCAGCACGGCCTGCACCCGCAGGACCAGTTCATGCGGGCTGAAGGGCTTGGTCACATAGTCGTCGGCTCCCAGTTCGAGACCACGGATCCGGTCCTCAGTGCTGCTGCGCGCCGTCAGCACTATCACCGGAAGGCTTCCGAGCCTGTGGATCTCGCGGAGGATGTCGGTGCCGTCGACGTCGGGCAGCCCGAGATCCAGCACCACCAGGTCAGCGGACGGCAGAAGCCGCAGTGCTTCGGCGCCCGAGGGAGTGGTCAGGACGGAAAACCCCGCCCGTTCCAGGTAACGGCGCAGCACTTCACGGATGTCTTTTTCGTCCTCGACGACCAGCACGGTGGGCATAGGGCTAACACTAATGCCAGCTTTTGCGCCGGAAGGCAGGAGGAACGAATCTCCACACAATCTGCACACGGTCGCCAGCAGCACTGCACACGCGGGCGGCATCCTGTGTCTACAAGCTGGTTTTCCGGCAATCGAACAAGGAGCACACCATGCGAAAGAAGACCATGATTGCAGCAGCAATCGCCGGCGGCGCCGTCATTACCGCTCTCGTGGCAGGGCCCGGCGTGGCCGCCGTCGTACAGGGCGGCCAGCACCAGCAAAGCGGGCAGGCGCAGTCCCCGAACGGCCACGGCGCCGGCGATCAGGCCGGCAGCCCCGCCGGCGGCAAGTTGATGGGCCACGGCAAGGCCGGCGGCCAGGGCGCGAGACAGGGCTCGGGTCTGGACTCAGGGAGCAGCACCACCGGCACCATGACGGATGCGCAGAGGGCAGAACTTGCGTACATGGCCGAGGAGGAACTGGTGGCCCATGACCTGTACACGGCTTTTGCCGGCCTCTACGACGCCCCGGTGTTCAACCGGGTCGCCAACTCAGAGTCCAAGCATCTCGAGGCCGTCCGGAACCTGATGGAAGGTTACGGCGTCACCGATCCGACCGTTGACCACGTCGCGGGCGTGTTCTCGGACGACGGCCTGCAGAAGCTCTACGATGAGCTGCTCGCGCAGGGCCAGGCCAGCCAGGAGGGCGCACTTGCGGCCGGGCGAACCGTCGAGAAGACCGACATCGAGGGCCTGACCGCCGCAGCCGAGAGCGCCACCACGGCACCGGACGCCAAGGCCGTCTTCACCCGCCTCCTGGAGGCGTCACAGCACCACCTCACCGCGTTCGGCGGCTAGGAAGACCCGTCAGAGGGGATGCCCGCCACCGCGGGTATCCCCTACGGCGTATCCCCGCCAATACTGGCGGCCTCGTCCAGGGTGCGCGACTCGAAATGCTCCAGCATCTCGCGCATGCCCTCCATGGTCTGCTTGAACATCTCGGACGCCCGCCACTGCTCGGCCTGCTCCAGCGACTCCCACGGGCCGGTGCTGATAAACCGGTTCCGGACGTCGCGGTCATGCATCAGCACGGCCTTCGCGTGGGGAAAGTCCTCCTGGGTCTTCCGGGCCAGATCCCGCCAGGCCTGCACAAAATCATTCTCCCGGCCAGGGTGCACCCGCCAGATTCCCAGCGTATAAACCGACACGTCGATCGCCTCCAATTTCTGCACGGGGTTGATAGCCCCGATTATGTTCCCGTGCCACGGGAGGCGGTAGGGCCGATTTACCCGAGGGCCTCCCCCGCGGGCTTCCCCGGGCCGGAGAGGCGGGCCGCCAGGCCGGAGAGGAGGATGTCGATCCCCTGGTCCAGCTCGGCGGCGCCGTCGTAGTCCGCGAGCACGGGGGCCAGGGCGCGGAGGCGGGGGAAATCCTTCACGGGGAGCCGGTGCAGGCCCAGCCGGAGAAGGGCCTCGTTCTCGTCCCAGTCCACGATGAATTCCTGGAGTTCGTTGAGAATATGGCCGTACAGAAACCCGTAGTAGGCCCGGTAGACGTGCAGCGCGTCCTCGGCGGCGAACCCGGCGTCGATCAGCAGGGCGAGGATCTGCTCGAGCGGGCGGAGCGTCCCCAGCGGGCGAAGGCCCAGCGGGGTAGACAGCGGCCTTGTGACCAGAAGAGGGACAACATTCGGGTGCCGGAGGGCCAGCAGGCGCAGGTCATGCGCGATCCGGCGGAGCTGGGCCTGCCAGTCAGGATCCTCCGGGAAAATCGCGAGTTCATTCAGGACAAGCTCGGACACGCCATCCAGCAGTGCGGCGCGGTTGGCCGCGTAGCGGTACAGGCTCATCGGGTCCCGCCCCAGCTGCTGCCCCAGCCGGCGCATGGTCAGGGCGTCGAGTCCCTCGCGGTCCACGAGCTCCAGCGCGGTCGACAACACCAGTTCCCGGCTCAGCCTCGCCTTCCCGCCGCGGGCCGGGCTGTTGAGCGGTTCTTTCGGGGCGGTCATGGGCCTCCATCGTGGTCGGGGCGGACAGTCCCACCCCTTCTGCGGAAGACAGGCAAGCTTGCTTATTAGGTAGTCTACGCCTAACGTCTACAGTGTAGACAACCCCGGACCGGCCGATATTCGACGCCGGTCCAACCGCTTCGGCGTCCCGTGCGAGACGTTGAAGTTCCAGCTGCTGTAGCCACACGGCAGCACCCATCGCACCTGGCGGAAAAGAACCAAACATGGTGACTTCGCAATTCGACCAATTCCTTCAAGAAGCAACCACCCGCGGGGTCGGTCCCGATGACACCCTCGACGGCGACCCTCTTTACGGCCTCTACATGAGCTGGTGCCACGTGACCCAGGCCGCGCCGCGGACCGAGAGGTCCTTCTGGCAGGCCATGAAGAAAAAACAGATCGTCCCCGGCCGCAACGGGCTCCGGATGCATGGCCACGCCGCGGCCGACTACATCCTGACCAGCCACCTGGGCCTGGTCTGACGGCGGCGCCTACACCTTCCGGTGGATCGACTTGTAGCTCAGGTAGGCGTTGAGGCCCTCGACGCCGTATTCGGTGCCCAGGCCGGAATCGTGCCGGCCGCCAAAGGGTGCCGCGTGGTTGGAGGCGAAGAAGTTGATGCCCACCGACCCCGTATCCATCCGGTCGGCCACGGCCAGCGCGGCCTCCGGGTCCCGCCCGAACACCAGCCCGCCCAGGCCGAACTCGGTATTATTGGCCAGGGCAACGGCCTCCTCGGCACTGCCGTCGGCGTCGTTGTACTTCAGGATGCAGATGACCGGGCCGAAAATCTCCTCACGGGAAATCCGCATGTCCGCAGTGACATCCGCGAACACGGTGGGCTCAACGAAGTACCCGCTTTCCAGCCCGCCGCCCAGTGACGCCGCCCGTCCGCCGGTGGTGGCGCGGGCGCCTTCGGCCAGCCCCGACTCCACGTATTCCAGCACCGTCCGGTACTGGGATTCCGTGGCGCAGGGCCCGAAGACCGTGTCCGGGTCCAGCGGGTCGCCCTGCTTGCCGCCCGCGATGGTGGTGGTGACCATATCCACCACTTCCTCGTACCGGCTGGCGGGGGCAAGGATCCGGGTCGAGATGTAGCAGGTCTGGCCGGTGTTGCGCATGGAGGAGCGGATCAGCACCTTGGACATCGCGTCCAGGTCCGCGTCCGGCAACACGATTGCGCTGGATTTTCCGCCAAGCTCCAGGGTGACGGGGCGCAGCAGCTCGCCGCAGGCCGCGGCAATTTTCCGGCCCACGGGCGTCGAGCCCGTGAAGGCCACCTTGTCCACACCCGGGTGCTTCACCAGCGCATCCCCCAGCCGGCCGGACCCGGTGACCAGGTTGACGACGCCGGCCGGGACCCCGGCCGCGGCCACCGCGTCGATGATCACCCGGAGCGACAGCGGGGTGGGCGACGCCGGCTTGATGACCACTGTGCAGCCGGCCAGGAGCGCCGGGGCGAGCTTGATGACCACGAGGTTGATCGGGAAGTTCCAGGGCGCGATCAGGGCACACACGCCGATCGGTTCGCGCCGGACCACGGATTCCCCGCCGCCCTTGGGGAAGGTCCGCACGTCCTCGCGCTCAAGGTAGTCGGCCAAGGTGGCGAAGTAGCGGAAGATGCCCGCGGCGTTGGCGGCGGCCCCGGCGGATTCGGACACCGGAGAGCCGTTCTCGCGGGTGTTCGTCAGCGACAGCGCCCCGGCACGCTTCTCCACTTCGTCAGCGATGCGCAGCAGGTACGCCGCGCGGACCGACGGTGCGAGCCGCGGCCACTCGCCGGCGTCGAACGCCCGGCGGGCGGAGCCGACGGCGGCGTCGACGTCTTCGGGCGTTCCGTCCGGCACGGAGCCCCAGACTTCGCCGGTGGCAGGGTCGGTGACCGGGTTGCGGCCGGTGCCGCGCGCCGGCGTCCAGGCGCCGTCGATGAAGATGTCGTCGACGTGCGTGTACGGCAGCTTGAGCGCGGCGCGGGCGGCAACGGCGGGAGCGTCGTGCGTGGCGGCCGTCATCGGATGACCGCCGTCTTGAGCAGGGCGGTGGAGCGGTTCAGGTCGGCCGTGGCCATGTCGTGGGCGGCCTGCGTGATGAGCTCGGGCACGATTTCCGAGGCCAGCCGGTCGGTGTAGGTGGCCGGGTCCATCTTGAACCAGGTGGAGGCCAGGGCAATCCCCGCCTGGTCGAAGCGCCACAGCCGGTCGGCGTCGCGCATCAATGCGTCCTCCAGCGACCGGGCCACCGGGCGGGTGTCGTGGCCGTCGATGATGCCGCAGACGCGCTCGACGAACTCCGGTGAGTAGCCCAGCGGCGGCAGCACCCGGCGGGCAACGTCGCAGCCCTGCTTCTCGTGTTCGTAGCGGATGGCGGCCTTGCGCCAGTCGCCCGCGAAGCCCTCGGAGATGATGCGGGTTTCGTCCACATGGGCCCAGCCGGTGTCGTGCAGCAGGGTGGCCACCCTGACCAGTTCGGCGTCGGCGTCGGGGTAGGCCCGGCACAGCCGCTCGGCGAAGGCGAGCGAGATCGGCAGGTGGATGTCGTTGCCGCGGGTGCGGGTCTCGTGCACCACGGCCCGCCAAAGCCCGTCGAGGTCCTCGAGCGCCGCCGGGGTGGTGACGATCGGGGCTGTGTCCACCGGTCCCGTCGCCGGGACCGGGCGGGCCGGGTACGCGGCGGCGAACTCCGCAACCGCCGAATCAACAGCCGCGGAATCAACAGCCGCCGGGTTGTCGCCAGCGGGGTTCGCGGTGCCGGCGTCGGCGACCGGGGTCTTGGGGGTGGTCATGGTGCTCCTTCGGGTGGGGCCGACTTACTGTCTGAGTGCAGTTAGCTGTCCGTGGTGATCGTCTTGAGGGGTGTGGCCGGGTCCGCGGCGGCGCCGACGGGGATGTTCTGGCCTTTGGCAAGCGCGTTCTTGACCGCCATGAAGTCCAGCGGGGCGTTGACGCAGTCCGCGGCGATGACCTGGCCCTTGCGGTAGTAGATGACGCTGAATTTTCCGCGGTCCTCGTCCCGCCGCAGCACGGTCTGGTCGTAGCCGTTGCAGAGTCCGGCGATCTGGAGTTTGAGGTCGGCCTGGTTAGACCAGAACCACGGGATGCCGGCGTATTCCTCGCGCCGGCCGGTGAGCGAGTAGGCGGCCACCTTGGCGTGTTCGATCGCGTTGTTGACGCTCTCCAGCCGGATCCGCTCGCCCGGTTCGGAGCCGGGCACGGGGTTGGGCATGTTGGCGCAGTCGCCGATCGCCACCGTGGTGCCGTCCGAGGCCAGCGCGAAGCGGTCCACGACGATCCCGTTGTCCACCGTGAGGCCGAGCTGTTCGGCCAATTGGGTGTTCGGGATGACCCCGATGCCGACCAGCACGATCTGCGCGGGCAGCACCGTGCCGTCCTGGAGCTCGACGCCGGCGACGGCCCTGCGACCGCCACCCGCGGCGTTGTTCCCGGTGCTGGCTGCGGTGAAACGTGTGGCGCTCGTGTTGAGCCGGATGTCCAGGCCGCGGGCGCGGTGCGCCTGCAGGAAGTACTCGGCGGTCTCCTCGCCGACGGCGCGGCCCACCAGCCGCGGACCGAATTCCAGGACGGTGACGTTTTTACCCATCTTTTGCAGGCTGGACGCGGCTTCGAGGCCGATGAATCCGCCGCCGATTACCACCACGTCCTGCGCGTCCCCCACCCGGGCCTTGAGGGCCAGGGCGTCGTCGGCGTTGCGCAGATAGAGCACGCCGTCGAGGTCCCCGCCGTCGATCTCCAGTTTCCTGGCGCGGGCGCCCACGGTGAGGGCGAGCCGCTTGAAGGGGAACTCCCGGCCGGAGGAGGCGTGCGCCACCCCGGAGCCGTCCGCTTCCTTGCCGATCGTGACGATGTATTCGCCTTTGACCAGCTCCACGTTGTGGTCGGCCCAGTACTCGTTGGAGCGGAAGATGAGGGATTCGCTCTCCACCGTGCCCTGCAGGAACTCCTTGGACAGGGCCGGGCGCTGGTAGGGCCGGTGGTCCTCGTCGCCGAGCAGGGTGATGTGCTCGTCGAAGCCGAGCGCCCGGAGGGACACCGCGAGCTGGACGCCGGACTGGCTGGCGCCGATGATCAGCAGGCCGGTGCGGGTAGGGCTGTCAGTTTCGGTACCGGCTGCGCCGGACGTTCCGGCGGACGTCTGCTCCGCCGCGGCAACATGGGTGCCCATCACTACACCTGGGTTTCCGGGGTGGTGACGAACAGTTCGAGCTCGTCCGTGAGGCGGAGCTGGCAGGACAGGCGCGAGTTGTCCTCGCGGTCCACGGCCGTGCCGTAGAGCATCTCGTCCTCCATGTCCTCCATGGGCGGCAGCTGCGGGAGGCAGTCCTCGCGGACAAAGACGTGGCAGGTGGCGCAGGAGAGCGACCCGCCGCATTCGGCGACGATGCCGGGGACGCCGTTGCGCACCGCGGTTTCCATGACGGAATCGCCGGGGTTGCCCTGCACGTCGCGGACGGCGCCTTCGGCGTCGGTGAAATGAACCGTTGGCATTGGTCCTCCTTGGTGTTGAAAGTCAGTTGAAGAGTTGGGGCGGGCGGTCAGATGAACTGGCGGCCGCCGTCGACCACCATGGTCTGGCCCGTGTAGTACGAACTGTCCGGACCGGCCAGGAAGAGCGCCGCGCCCACGATGTCCTCCGGCTGGCTGGCCCGCTTGATGGCGCCGCGGTCCACACCGTAGTTTTCGGCATTCTCCATCAGCCCGTAGCTGGCCTCGGTGAGGGTGAACCCGGGGGCGATCGCGTTGACCGTGATCCCCCGCCGGCCCAGTTCCTTGGCCATCACCCGGGTCAGGGCAACCACCCCGCCCTTGGAGGCGACGTAGTGCAGCCACTGCTCCGAGCCGCTAAAGATCGTGGCGCTGGAGAGGTTGATGACGCGGCCGCCCTCGCGCAGGAACGGGCTCGCCGCCCGGGTGACCAGCCACGGGCCTTTGAGGTTTACGTTCATCACCAGGTCCCATTCGGCCGGGTCGATGTCCTCGAACGGGCTGCGGGTCACCCCCGCGTACACCGCCGCGTTGTTAAGCACGACGTCGATGCTTCCGCCGCCGAAATCCGCGCAGCTTCTTGCGAGGGCCTCGGTGGAATCGACGCTCGTGACGTCGGCGTGGAAGGCCGCCGCGTAGGCCCCGGTATCCAGGACCAGCTTGGCCGTTTCCTCCGCACCCGCGAGGTTCACGTCCGCCACCGCCACGCGGTAGCCGCGGCGGGCGAAGCCGAGCGCGAACGCCCGGCCCAGCCCGCCGGCGGCACCGGTGATCAGGACGGTGCGGGCAGGCTGGCCCGCACCGTCCAACTGCGGATCAGACATGGCTGTGGCTGTGGGCGCCCGGTCCGGCGACGGCCAGTTCGTCTTCTGCGTCGAGGATCTGGACGGTGCCCTTGGTGCCGTCCACGCGCAGCCGCTGCCCGGTCTTGATCGTGGTGGACGCGGAGCCGGTGCCCGTCACAGCCGGGAGGCCGTATTCGCGGCAGACGATCGCCGCGTGGCTCATCATGCCGCCGATATCCGTGACCGTGGCCTTGATCTTGCCGAAGATCGGGCCCCAGGACGGTGCCGTGACGGTGGCGACCAGGATCTCGCCCTGCTGCACTTCGGAGAGCTGGTCCGCGTCGGTGATGACGCGTGCCAGGCCCTCGACGACGCCCGGTGAGGCTGCCATGCCGCGCAGGCCGCCGCCTTCTACCGCTTCGCCGGCTCCCAGCCACTGCTGGACCTGCTCGGTGGTGATGCCCCAGAGCATCCGGGTGAAGGGTTCGGTGATGATTTCCGGCGGCGTGTTCAGCGCCGGGGCCGGGCGGGCGGTCTTGAGCGCATCCACGATCCCGCGGCGGCGCTCGATCTCTTCCGGCCAGTAGTCCGGGCCGATCGGTTTGGCGCCGACGCCCCAGCCGGTGACGAGGTCGAAGAGCGCGTCGCGGACCTCGTTGCGGCCCAGGTAGAGCAGGTCGTCCGGCTCGGTCCAGAAACCCTCGGCCTGCATCATGCGGCTGAGCTCGCGGATCTTGCGCCAGAAGACGCCCATGGTCCAGTGCTCGATGTAGAAGTTATGGTTCTCCACGTACGGGTAGGCGGTCGCGGCGAGGCCGCGCTTGGCGTCGAAGAGCGCCTGGTTTTCGCCTTCCAGCAGGTCCCGGTATTCCTCGATGATGCGGTCGCGTTCGATGATCAGGGCCGCGACCGGCCGCATGATTTCCTGGCCCTCGTCCACGCGGCGGATGTAGTCAGCGATGTAGCCGAGCGGGATTTCCTGGTGTTCGTTCCAGTACTTGTCGTGGCCGTAGAAGCCGTTGCCCACGGTGAAGTTGAACCACGGGTCCTTGGCGGCCTCGTACTGGGCCGTCCAGCGGTCCCCGCCGGGGGTCGCGGCGATGGCCGCCAGGGTGGACTCGACGTCGTCGGTGTTGCCGAAGAGCGACTGCAGCCCGAGTTCGACGGCCAGTTTGGCCAGCCCCTTCAACTCGTCATCCGGGCGGAAGAGTTCCATGTCCACGCCCTGCACCATCGTGGCGATGGACTGGTCGGGGATGTTGGGGAAGACCTGCTTGCAGAAGTTGAAGAAGTCCAGGTAAGCGATGTAGCCGAGGTTGAGGAACTCGAAGTGGTACTGCCAGTTCTGGTAGGCCAGCTGGATGAGCCGGTCGTAGCTCTCGAGCAGCTTCTCGGAGCCGTCCTTGCCCTTGCCGGAGAGGATGTCCTCCATCGGGACCACGTCCGGGAGCTTGGGGAAGGAGATGGTTTCCATCTCGTCGATGGTGCCCTTGACCTTGACGTGCCACTGCTTGAGGAGCTGGTCCCAGTTCTGGAAGTAGTGGCCCACGCGCTGTTCGAACAGGGGCACCCGCGCGGCGATCTGGTCCTCGGGCACCGGGATGGGCGACATGTAGAGGTAGCCCAGGTGGACGCGGAATTCGATGCCGTTGGCGTTGGGGATCATCAGGTGCCGGGCGTTGTACTGGCCCAGGCACTTGACCGCGAATTCGCCGCCGATGGTCTCGAAGGGCTTGAACACGGTGGGCCAGTGCTGGCTGTCGCAGAACCAGAACTTGGCGTCCTCCTGCTCCTTGAGCTTGTCCTGGAACACCAGGTAGTACGGGTAGATCTTTTCCCAGCCCTCGGCGCCGGCGGGGACCGCAAGCTCGGAGGGTTTGGGGAAGGACTTCAGGGACATGGCGGTCCTTTCAATTCGGGCTCGGCGTTGAGCCTGGGTGACGGAGCGGACTAGCGGGTCAAAACTTGTTAGATGAGCTGGCGGGGGCTGAGTCCGCTGAAGTAGCCGCCGGCGGCTGCCGGGGACGGGACTGTTTGAGTGACCACCGTCGGCTTGGAGGAGTGCACGGTTTCCGGGCGGGACTGCAGCAGGAGCAGGTTTTCGCCGTCGGGCAGGTCGGTGTCGAGGGCCCACTCGATGTCCTGCGGGCACTTGTAGTGCTTCTCCGCACGCTTGGCCATCTGCGCGACGGCGGTGAGTTCGGCGTCGCTGAGGCTGCGGCGGCCGCGGCGTTCGGCGTCGACTTCCCGCTCCACCAGGCGGCCGGCAGCGGCGTCGGGGACGAGTTCTGCGTGCTTGTCGCCGAGGTGTTCGGAGATCACGGCCAGGGTGACCTTGTCCAGCATGATGTTGTCCGGGGTGACCTGGCCGGAGACCACCATCTCGCCGACCCCATAGGAGGAGTCGATGGTGATCTTGGAGCGGTCGCCGTTGGTGGGGTCCATGGTGATCGCGACGCCGGAGACGCGGGCGTTGACCATCTTCTGCACCACGACGGCCATCGAGAGGCCCTCGTTGGGGATGTTGTTCTTGAGCCGGTAAATGATGGCGCGGGAGGTGAACAGCGAGGCCCAGCACTGGCGGATGTGCTCGGTGACGGCCTTGACGCCGTCGAGCCAGAGGTAGGTGTCCTGCTGGCCGGCGAAGGAGGCGTCCGGGAGGTCCTCGGCGGTGGCGCTGGAGCGCACGGCCACCGGGACGGGTGCCTCGAAGCGGGACATCAGGGCCTCGTAGGCGCCGACGGTGAGCTCGCGCATCGCTTGCGGCACCGGGCGGGAGCAGATGTCCTCTCGGATGGCGGCGGAGACCTTGTCCACCTGGCCCATGTCCTCGGGGTCAAGATCGGCCAGGAGCTGGTGAATATGCCGGGTGATGCCTGCCTCCTCCATAAAGGCGTCGAACTGGGCCGTGGTGACCACGAAGCCGGGCGGGACGGGCATTCCGGCGGAGGTCATGGTGACGAGGGAGGCGCCCTTGCCGCCGAGGTTCTCCAGCTTCGGTGTGACACCGCCGTCGAAGAACTGGATGTATTCGTTGCTTTGCATATTTCTCAGGCCTTCCAGCTGACGGGGACGGTCTCGGGGACGCGGAAGGACAGGTTTTCGCGGAAGCCAATGGCTTCCGCGTTCTCCAGCTGCAGTTCCGGGGCGAGCCGGGCCACTTCCTCGAGGGCGATTTTGGCCTGGAGCTTGGCGAGCATGTTGCCCAGGCAGTAGTGGATGCCGAACCCGAAGGAAAGGTGCTCGCGGGCGTTGGGGCGGGTGATGTCGAAGTCCTCGCCGGCGTTGAACTTGTTCTCGTCGCGGTTGGCAGAGCCCATCAGGAGCAGCAGCTGCGCGCCTTCCTCGATCGCGACGCCGCCGACTTCCGTGTCTTTGAGGGCCTTGCGCCGCCAGCCGACGATCGAGCCGGCGTAGCGGAGGACTTCGTCGATGGCTGCCGGGATCTTCTTGGGATCCTCGACGAGCTGCTTCCACTGCTCGGGGCGGGCCAGGAGTTCGCGGAGGGCGTTGGAGATCAGCGTGGTGGTGGTCTCGTGGCCGGCGAAGAGCAGGCTGTAGAGGACGGAAGCGATCTCGTGGTCGGAGATCTCGGCGCCTTCCTGCTGCGACTTCACGAGGTCCGCGGTGAGGTTGTCGCCGCCTTCCTCATGGGCCACCTTGACCAGGCGGAGGCATTCCTGCCAGTACTCCACGAGGTTGTGGGCGTGCGGGATCTGCTCCTCATCGCTGAGGTCGCCCCAGGTCATCGCCGCGCGGGAATCGCTCCAGCGCTTGAAGGTGTCCACCTGGGAGACATCTGCGCCGATCAGGGTGAGGATGGTGATGGTGGGGACGTCGTAGGCGAGGTCCTTGACCATGTCGCCGCGGCGTTCCGGACGGGCCAGCATCTTTTCGAGCAGCTCGACGACGTTCTGCCGGATGAAGGGCTCCAGTGCCTTGTAGCGGCGGGGCGTGAAAGCCTTCTGGACCACGGCGCGGATGCGGGTGTGCTCCGGCGGGCGGCGGGCGGACAGGCCCGAGTAGGCGGTGAAGCCGCCGTCCTCCATGATCTTTTTCGCGGCGGCGCCGCGTTCGCGGACGGGGGCCTGGGCATTTTCGCTGGAGAAGGTCTCCCAGTCCTCGAAGACGGCCTTGATGTCGTCGTAGCGGGAGACGACGTAGAGGCCGACCCGCTCGTCGAACATCACGGGCTGCTCGGCCCGGAGTTCGGCGTAGGCCGGGAAGGGGTCCTTCATCTGGAACGGCTCGTAGCCGTGGTGCCCTTCGGGTGCTTCGGCGCCGTGTCCAAAGGGACAGCGGCCGGCCGTTTCCGTCGAGGGTGACATCTAAGCTCCTTGGTTTTCGGTCCCGCCGGCAGCGCCAGTGCATGCCGGGGTTCTTATTCACCAGTGTGGCCCCCATCACTATTCAACGACAGGACCTGCTTCCACTCAGTGGAAACCAGTTGCTGACCGTGCCCGGGCCCGCTCCCCCTGGACAGCGCCCAACCCTGGGGGTGCTGCCTGCGGTCCGGGGGCACTTCGACACGGACACGCCGCCAACACAGCCGCCGACGCCGAAAATCGCCGCCAAAGTGCCCCCGGACGGACACTCCCGCTCAAGATGCTGCCGGGCCACGGCGGCCGGACGACCCGCGGCGAGGTGCTGGGCTCAGTCCGTGCCGGCGACGTGGCTGCCCAGCAGCGTCTCCAGCGGGATCCTCGCCGTGGCGCGCTCAATCTGCGCGGCGATGCCCCGCAGGACCGGCAGGTGCCGGGTCATCGTGGCGGCCTGGCTCGTGGGCAGCACCAGCCCTATCGAGGCACCGATCCTGCCGGTATGGAAGACGGGGACAGCAATCGAGCAGGAGCCCAGCCGGATCTCCTCCAGCGTGGTGGCGTAGCCCTGCTCGCGGATTCGCGCGAGTTCCGCGGCCAGCTTCTTCGGGTCCACGTGGGTGTGCGCGGTGTGCCGCTCCAGCTGCCGGTTCAGGTAGGCGTCCCGCACCCAGTCCTCCTCGAAGGCCAGGATGACCTTGCCGACGGCGGTCGCGTGCATGGGAAGCCTGCCGCCGACCCGGCTGGCGCGGGGTACCCGTTTGGAACCGTAGACGCGGTCGATGTACAGCACCTCGCGGCCGGCCCGGACCGCCAGGTGCGCCGTCTCGCCGGTGAGCGAGAAGAGGTCCTGGACGTAGGGCCGGGCCGCGTCGCGGAGCTGCCTCCCGGTGTTCTGGGCGAGCTCCCAGAGCCGGATGCCGAGCTGGTAGCGGCCGTTCGGCTCGCGGGTGAGCAATCCCCAGTCGGTGAGTTCGTTGACCAGCCGGTGGGCGGTACTCAGCGGCAATCCGGATTTTTCGGCGATGTCGGTCAAGCTGAGGGCGCCCCGGGACTTTTCGAAGGCTTCCAGGATGGCGAGGACCTTCGATGTCACGGTCCTGCCGGGTTCGCTGCTGCCGCCGGCCATCGTGACCTCCTTGTCGCGGGCATATCTGACCTGGCGTCCGCCGCCAGGCGTCCGCGCGCTGCCCGGAATCGAGTCTAGTCCGGAGTGGCCGGAACGGTCCCGAGCCCCTGCGAACAAGCAACGCGGGGTCACTTTACGCCCATCCGAAGGCCTCGGATTGGCGCTAAGTGACCCCGCGTTGGAGGGCGGGGCGACAGGTCGGGTCAGGCAGAGACCCGGTCCGCCAGGCCGGACTTGGCGGCGCGGACAGCCGGCACGCCGTCGCCGTCCTGGCCGTACAGCCAGTCGTTGTACTGGAAGTCGTTGTCCTTCCGGCTCTTGAAGAGCAGGTTCCGCAGCGTCCGGGCCAGCCCGGAGACGTGCCAGGACTCACCCCAGACGCGGGCGGTGCGCTGGACCCGGGCGGTACGGCCGGCGCGGATCTGGTTGAACTCCTTAATCGCACCGTCCCAGGCGTTGGGGTTGACGCCGTCGGCGGTAAAGACCGTGCCGACGGTGGCGTCCTGCAGTACAGCGGCGTCCTCAAGCGCCTGGCAGGCGCCCTGGGCCAGGTACTGCAGCATGGGGTGCGCGGCGTCGCCCATCAGGACCATCCGGCCGGCGACCCAGTTTTCGATCGGGTCGCGGTCGTACATGGGCCAGCGGATCCCGGTGGCCAGGTTCTTCAGTGCTTCCTGAACCGCGGGAACGCAATCCTTGTAGGCGGCCTCGAGCTCGTCGACGCCGCCGTACTGCTCTTCGCCGCGCTCGAAGGAGGCGGACTTGAAGACGGCCACGGTGTTCAGCAGCTCGCCCTTGCGCAGCCGGTATTGCACGAGGTGGCAGTCCGGGCCGAGGTAGACGATGACGTCCTCGAGGTCGGCCTGGGGGTGTCTTCGGTGATCGGAACGGTGCCGCGGTAGGCGACGTAGGCCGAGGGGACGGGCTCGTCGTTGGTCACGAGCGGGCGCAGGGTGGCGCTGGTCACCAGGGACGAGTTCAGCGGCGGCCTGATGACCACCGCGGTCGACCGCGAGATCCAGCAGCAGACCCCGACGAACGACGTTGTCTTCACCCCGGAGTTCCTGGTCTCCTACATCTCCACCATCATCACGCTGAACCCGGGCGACGTCATCGCCACCGGCACCCCCGGCGGCGTCGGCCACGCCCAGGACCCGAAGCGCTACCTGCAGGAAGGCCAGATCCTGGTCACCGCCATCGAGGGCCTCGGAGAACTGAAGAACCGCGTGGTCAAGGAAGCCTGATGGTTGCCCGCCATGACCAGACGACGGACCCGGAGCTGCTGGCGGCCCTGCTGCAGGCACGCCGGGGCACGGCGTTTTTCGCCCGCAAGCTCAACGAACTCTCCGACGCGGAGCTCGACGGCGATACGCTGCTGCCGGGCTGGACCCGCCGCCACATCACGGCGCACATCGGCTACAACGCCCGGGCCATCGCCCGGCTCATCGAGTACGAGATCAACTTCGGGGCAACCCTGAGCCCGATCGCGCTGCGGCACCTCTTCGACCACTCCGCCGAGCACCTGAACGTCGAATGGCGGGACCTGCCCGAGGACGCCTGGCACCACAAAGTGCGGACCATCCAGGGCCGCGAAGTACCCGCCACGGAAACGGTCTGGATGCGCACCCGTGAAGTCTGGATGCACGCCGTCGACCTCGACAACGGCGCCGCTTTCCGGGACATCCCGGTCCCCGTCCTGGAACGGCTCCTGAAGGACATCACCGGCGCCTGGAAACCCGCGGCACCGACACCGGCCTCGTCGTCAAGGTAACGGACCACGATCTCACGTTCGGGGACACGACGTCGGCGTCCCCCACGGTGGTCTCCGGACCGCTCGCGGCCGTCGTCGAATGGGCCGCAGGACGCGGCAGTGCCGGCGTGACCGCAGTGGACGCCGAGGCCTCGCCAGCGGCGGTTCCGGCCGCCCCGAAGTGGATCTGAGCCTTTCACCGGCTTGGTCCAACAGCACACCACGGGGGCGTCACCCTCGGTCCCGGTGAACGTCTTGCGGTCGATGTTGATGAGCAGCAGTGCGATCGGGGCGATCAGGATCGCGACGCCTGCGGCCCAGAGGAAGACCATGGAGTAGCCGGCGGAGAGCGCGGCCAGCGAGGCCCCGCCTGCAGTGGCGGCGGCGATGGTGCTGAAGAGCGCGATGCCCAGGGAGCCGCCGATCTGCTGGAAGGCGTTGACCAAAGCGCTGGCGCCGCCGGAATCGTCCCTGTCCACGCCGAACAGGGCGAGGTTCTGCATGGGAACGAACACCGCGCCCAGCCCGACGCCCATCAGAAGCAGCGCGGGCAGCATGTTGACGAGGTAGCTTCCCTCGGCGCTGACCTGGGTGAGCCAGAGCATGGCAGCCGCCATAAAGACCGGGCCCACGGCTGTCGGAATCCTGGCGCCCAGTTTCGGCAGGTTCTTCGCGACGACGGCTGCCGTGATGATCAGCGCCACCGTCATGGGCAGTGAGGCCAGCCCGGCGAGGAACGGAGCGAAGCCAAGCACTATCTGGATGTAGAAGTTGATGAACAGGATGCCGCCGATGAGGACCGCGCCGGCAAGGAACGAGGCCAGGAAGGCCGCTCCGCGGTTGCGCTCGGTGGCCACGCGCAGCGGCAGGAGCGGGGGCCTGACCTTGCGCTCGACCAGGACGAAGAGTGCCAGCAGGATGACGCCGGCGGCGATGAAGCCCCAGGCTTCGGGGGCGTCCCAGCCGTGCTCCGCATTGGTGAAGCAATACACGAGGGACCCCAGGCCCAGAGCTGCCAGGATGACTCCGGGCCAGTCGTACTTGGTGGACCCCTGCGCCTTGCTTTCACTGACGAGTGACCACACCCCGGCGAGGGCGATGATGGCGATCGGCACGTTCACGAAGAAGCACCAGCGCCAGCTCACGTGTTCGGTCAGGAACCCGCCCAGCAGGACGCCGACGGCGGCGCCGACACCGGTGATGGAGCCGAAGATCGCGAACGCCGTGCCGCGGTCCTTTCCGCCCGGAAAGGCGACGGTGAGGAGGGCCAGTGCAGCGGGTGCCAGCAGCGCAGCGAACACACCCTGCAGGGCGCGGGCGCCGAGCAGTTCCCACGGCTGCTGGGCGATGCCGCCGATCAGGGACGCAACGGCAAAGCCGACGGCGGCCACGATAAAGGTCCGCTTGCGGCCCCAGAAGTCCGCGATCCGTCCGCCCGGCAACAGGAAGGCGCCGAAGACCAGGGCGTAGGCCGTGACCACCCAGGATCGCGTCGAGTCGCTGATGCCCATCTCGATCTGGAGACGAGGCAGTGCCAGGTTCACGATCGTGCCGTCCAGCACCACCATGAATTGTGCGAGGGCGAGGAACACCAACGCCCACCATTGATTTTTGGGTCTGTTCCCCTGTTGTACGCCTGTATCTGCTAACCAGAAGCGCCCGGATCAGCAGCCCACGAGCTCGCCCTGCAGTCGCTCGGCAACGGCTTCTCCCAGGCCTTCGTCGTCTGCGCCCTCCCAGCCGCCGCCGCAGCCCTGCTCACGCTGATTGGCCTGCACGGAGTCCGCGACACCCACCCCGCCGCCGAAGCCTTCGTAGACCCGCTGGTGGAAGCCGGCGCGGAACCCGGCGCCGGCGCAGTACCGCACACCGCCGCCGGAACGGGGTCGGATCGGCCCGCTGCAAGGCAACCGGACCGTCGTGCTGCGCTAGCCACGGTTTGCAACCAGCGGAGGGTACCTTCAATCCATGAGGAGCCGTATCCGCGGGGACGACGGGCTGTGGTCGCTGCTGGTCCTGCTGGCCGCAGTGGTGATGTCCTGCGGTCTGGCGTACTCGTTCAACTTCATCGTCCGATCCCCCACTTACGCGGAGGGCCACCGGCTGGTACTCCTCGGCGCCCTGGCATTTGCGGGGGCCGCCGTGTGGGCGGCGTTGCGGCGAAGGCCCCTCTGGGTCTGTGTTCTGACGGCTGCTCCCGCGGTTGTCGTCGGCGGACTGGCCGTCCAACTGCCGGATGGCCTTTCTTCGAATTTGGCCGGTTTCGTCCTCATTCCCGCCGCGCTGAGTGCGATGCTCGCGGAGCTGCTGGGCCCTAAATCAGCACCCTGAGCACGTATGCGCGGGGGTCCTCACGCGCGCTCCAGCCCAGTTGTCGGCCGCCGCAACGCCGAAACCGGGCGTTTTCCGCAGGACCCGCCGGTGGCGGGGGGTATCCTGCGGAAGCACCTGGGCTGGAAGGCGCCGCCGCGGAACCCGTTCGGCGCATTGTCTTCCGGCGACGGGCGCCGCCGTGGCACACTGGGACCACTATCGAGTGTCTGGGGGGATTCCAGGTCAGGAGATTGTCATGGGCATTCTGATGCACCCCGTCCCTTCCCGCTGCCGGCTGGCGGTGAGGACCTCGTGATGATCGGCTGGGCCTACTTTATGGCCGCCGTCATGACCGTCGACTCGCTCCTGCTCGGACTGTTGCTGTTGAACGTGAAGTGGCCGAAGCGCTGGAAGAAGAACAGCTAGTAGCCTTTAGGCCGTCGGCGCCAGCTCGGCAGCCGGCACGACGACGACGCCGGTTGCCGTCGAGTCCGGGTTCAGCATCCAGCCGACCCGTTTGGCGGTATTGAGCACCACAACACTTTCCACGAGCTCGATTCCGGGGATCCGCAGCTGGAGCGCCTGTTCTGCATTCATGACGTCCGCCAGGGAATGCAGCCACACAATGTCCGCGGCAGCCGCCCGCCCATCCCTTGCCAGGTACGGGATCAGGTCCAGGTGGCTCCGGGGCAGCGGCGCACCCTGGTTTCCGGCCGGCGCCGGACCAGCGGCCTCGGGACCCGCCAGTGCCTGAAGCGCGGTCTTCTGCGACTTGTCCAGGACGTTCAGCCGCCACGCGTAGCCGCCCGAGTGCAGTCGCGTGCACAGCGACGTTTGGTATTTGGTGAGGCCAGGGATCTCCCGGAACTGCGGCATCACGTTGTCGCTGAAGTGGGACAGGGTGGGCGTGATGACCGTCAGCATGAGGTCACGGTTACTGGCAGCCTCCTCCACCGTGACCACTTCCGGGATGGCCGCAAGCGCGGCCGTGACGTCGGCGCGCAGCTTCATCTCGCAGTCCACCTCCACGAGCGCCAGGCACATCTGCTTCGGATCGCCCATCAGATGAGCCGTACTCCACGCGGCTCCGGAGGCCTCGAGCCGGTCCCAGCGGGCAGCCAGGGTGGTGGCATGGGCACCCAGGATACGGGCGGCATCCGACCAGCTGATCCGCGGCGCAATCTGCAGCGCGTTGATGAGCTGGAGCATCGGACTCGCCAACGTGTTCAACGTGTATGCCGTCACGCTCCTGCTCGTCAGCGCGCTGTTCGTCTTCACCATTCCGGAGACCAAGGGCAAGGACCTGACGCACTAGAAGAATCCGGCGCATAATGAAGCCTCCGGCACCGCCAACCCAGGGAAGGATCCCCCCAAATGTCAGATTCTGAACTCTCAGCCTTGCGGGAGCAAGCGGCCCGCGGTGACCTCGATGCCGTCGCGGAACTGATTGAACGTGCCGGGGAGCGGGGAGATTTTGAAGAACTGCGTCGTCTCGCCGACGCCGGCAGCCGGGACGCAGCGGACCAGCTCGTGGAGCTCGCCTCAGAGAAGGGCGACCTGGACGAGCTCCGTCGTCTCGCCGACGCCGGCAGCCGCGACGCAGCTGAGGTTCTGGACGAACTCAGCGAGGAAAGCCCGCCGGGAGAGGACAACTAGCAGGCTCGGATAGCGCAGCCGCTTCAGGCCCGGGAGACCAAATGCCGGGTGCCTGAGCCGGTGCGCGGATTGAGGGGTTCTTGATCGCGTCCATATCGTGCAACGCTGGTTGCATGGATCTGGAGGTGTCGCCCGCGCTCACGATTCCCGCGTCGGAACTCCGCTGGCGGTTCTCGCGTTCGTCCGGGCCAGGCGGTCAGCACGTCAACACCTCGGACAGCCGCGCCGAACTCTCGTGGAACGTCGCCGACTCCGCGGCGCTTTCGGATGACCAGCGGCTGATGCTGCTCACGCGTCTCGGACGGCGCCTGGTCGCCGGGGTGATCACCGTGACCGCCTCGGAGCGGCGCTCCCAGCTGCGCAACCGCGAGACCGCCCTGGCCAAGCTCGCCGACCTCGTGGCGGAAGGTCTTGCCCCCGAGGCTGCTCCCCGCCGGGCGACCAAACCCACCCGGGGCTCGAACCGTCGGCGCCTCGCCGCAAAGGAACAGCGTTCGGCGACGAAACAGCAACGACAGCGGCCGTCCGCCGAGTAGTGCCACCCAGATCTTCGCAGGAGCTCAGCGCCGCCAGCGGTACGGCGTCGTCGTGGACACCCGGAGCAGGCCGGAGCGTTCCAGGATCGGTCGTGAATAGTCGGTTGAATCGCTGTGGATGAGTGTTTTGCCCCGGGCCAGTGCCGCCCTGGCCCGGGCTGCGGTGACAGCGCGGTAGACACCCCGGCCGCGCCACTCTTCGCGCGTGGCCCCTCCCCAGATGCCCGCGAAGTCCGTGTTCGGAACGGGCTCGAGGCGGCCGGCGCTGACGATCAAACCCTGGTGTTCGGCAACCCAGAGTTCCATCCCGTCGTCGAGAGCCGCCCGACGCAGGATTGCTTCAGCGTTTCCGTCGGAGGCGGAACTGCCAAAAACCTCGTCCTGCATGGCACTCATGGCCCGGATGTCCGGTTCTTCTGTCACTCGCCGCAGACTCACCCCGGGCGGGAGATCCACCTTCACACTGAGCGCGCTGGCGGGCCCGATCATCACCGACTCGGTCTCGTCAGGCTCAAATCCGATCTCGAGCAGGGCCTCATGGAGCCCGGGCGCATGATCGTGCGCACGCGTCTTCCATTCGACCCGCACGATCGCCGGATCCCCGCGGTAGAAGGCCAGCGCTTCAGCCACCCATCGCGCGACGGTGTCCGCGCCTGCCCCCGCGAGGTCCTGATAGGTCACGAAGCCGCGGCCGCCCCCGAACGTCACGAGCCGCACCGGGCCCAGCCGCTCGACGGCGACCGCGCTGGGGGTCTCCGCATCTGTCCGGAGCTGCTGGTCGTACGCCGCAAGAAATCGTGAAGTAGTCATCGGCCTTTACGGTACAGCGGCGGGTGTTAGCCGGCGTCGTAGGCGAGGTTGCTGGAGAGTTCACGGTAGGCGCCGGCCTGGTCCTGAAGCACCTTGGCGCGGGCCTCGAAGACCCCGACGGCGTCCTCTCCTGCTGCAAAGCGCAGCGGCGGCTCGTCCAGATCGGCCAGTTCGATGAGGGCATCGGCGAGCTTGGCCGGGTCACCGCCCTGCTGTCCATCCATGCTGCGCCAGGCTGCGACGGTCTCCCGCGTCCGCTCGGCGTAGTCCTCGAGGGTCGATGCGGCGTAACTGGTGGATTCCGGCGTGAGCAGCCCGGTACGGAAGAATCCCGGCTCCACGGTCATGGTGCGGATGCCGAACGGGGCAACTAGCGGGGCCAGGGACTCCGCCCAGCCCTCGACGCCGAACTTCGAGGCCGCGTACGCAGACAGGAACTCCCCGCCGACGATTCCGGCGGTCGAGGAGATCGTGACTATCAGTCCGGAGCGCTGGGCCCGCAGGACCGGCAGGACCGCCCGGGTGACGTTCATGGGCCCGAACATGGTTGTTTCGATCTGCGCCCGGAAGTCCTCCGGGGTGATCTCCTCGAAGAACCCGGCATAAAAGTTGCCTGCGTTATTGACGAGTACGTCGATCCGGCCGAACCGGTCGACGGCGGCCTTGACGGCCGCTTCAGCCTCGGCGGGATTGGTGACGTCGAGCCTCACTGCCAGCAGATTACCGCTCTCGCCCACAGCTTGGATGACCTTTTCCGGGTTCCGTCCCGTGGCGACCACCGCGTGGCCGGCGGCAAGGGCCGCCTTCGCGATGTCGGTTCCCATCCCGCGGCCTGCGCCGGTGATGAACCAGACCTTCTTCCCGGTCGTGTTTTGCTTTTGCCCCGTCTTGTATTCCTGTTCAGTCATGTGGTGGTCCTGCCTTTCCTGCGTTGGGTTGACCCGGCTGCACGTGGGAGCGCAGCTCCGGGACGATGACTTCCGCCTCGGCTGTGGAAGACCGTAGGCACTCAGGCGCACGTAGGATCGGCAAATGACCATTGACGAGTGGGAGCGCCGAATCGCCGCTTTCTGGACGGCGTTCGAGGCATCACCGACCGACGGCGACGAAATCGTCGACGAACTGGACGAACTCGCAGCCGTCTCGCCGGCAGGCGACGGCCGGGGAGATTTCGAACGCGCTTGTATCCGCGACTCAACCGGGCGGACTGCTGACGCCGTTTCCTTCTACGAGGCCGGGCTCGCTGCCGGGCTCGACCCCGTCAGGCAGACACGCACCTGCGTGCAGATGGCCAGCTCGCAGCGGACGCTCGGACACACTGACGAAGCCTTAGCGATCCTCGCGCACGCCGATCCGCATGCCTTGGGCGGGGCACCCAGCGCCGTGCGGGCCCTGGCCCTCCGGGACGCCGGCCGGCACGACGAGGCGCTCCGCGTCGCGCTAGAAGCTCTCATTCCGCATCTGCCCCGGTACCAGCGCTCCATGGCGAACTACGCGAGACTTTTGACGGACAGCTAGTCCCCCGTCGACGGCGGTAGTCCCGGATGCCCGCCGGCAACCTTAGTTAATCCACTCGGTGTAGCATCAGATCTTCAGTCCGTTCCACTGGCACGGCGCTTTGCCGCGCAAGCCCTTGCCATGCGCCGAACCCGGGTACGGGGCAGCGCCGCTGCCCCACACGCCCGGCACACCCGGCAACCGCGTTAATTCGTTACTTCTGAAGGAGTTCCCGTGAGTCACCCCAAAGGCCAGGTGGGTCCCCAAGCAGCCGGAAACGCAAATCCCATGGCCCGCGGCAGCGAAAGTCGGCTCAGCCCGGCAGTGAAACCCGCGTCGCGGCGGTCGGACGCGCCCAGGCCCGGGGTCGGAAAAGTCGTGGCTGTTTCGCTCCTGATCGGGCTGTTGGCCGGAATCCTGGGCCTGGCCCCATGGCTGCTCACCGGGGCCCGGCTGCCACTCCAGAACTTGTGGGGCACACAGGTTCTGCCCGCTCAGATGCCGCTGGCACTCCTGCCGCTGAGCCAGTACGAAGCCACCACACTGGTGGCCCTCATGACCACGGCTGGGGCGGCTGCCGGTCTGGCGGTCCGGCTCTGGTCCCCCGCGCGGCGGCGCCTGGCGATGTGGTGCGCAGCCGGCGGTGTGATCCTGGTGCAGGTCACGGCCGCGATTCAGGCGTTCACCGTGGTCGGCGAGGGCTTGGCGCCCGGACCGATGTCCAGTCTCTACCTGGCCGGTCTGCAGGGCGGGGTGGTTGCCGCCGTCGTCGCCGGGCTGATGGTGCTGTTGCTCCTCGCGGCAAAATCCCGGGCACTGGCCGCCCTGGGTGTGGGTCTGGTGGCGGTGCCGGTTGTCTCTTGGGTGGCGGCCGGAGTGGCCTACGCGGCCGGCGTCGGCAACGTCCCCTTGCTGCTGACGATGCTGTGGCCCTGGTTACCGGCGGTGCTTGTGGGCGGGGCGCTGGCGTGGTGCGGGCTGCGCCCCACGGTCCGGGCACTGGTGTGGGTCGTGGACCTGGGACTCCTCTGGGTGGTCCCCGCGATGTTCACGGCGGTGCAGAGTGTCCTGGGCACGCGGGTGCTGGGAGGAGACCTGCAGGAGATGGCTGCGATGGGCAAACGGGTTTTCGCGGCTGCGCTTGGTTCCGCCGGAGGGGCCGGGCCTACAATACTGCTGGCGCTGGCGATCGCTCTGGTCGGGGCATTCGTCCGGTTCCCGCCCCGGAAGCCAAGCGAGCCGGGCCGGGCCGATCACGGGGCCTGAGGGATCGTCCGGCGGACATGAGGACTGCCTGGTGCTGCGTCCGGCCAGCATGATGGCCGCTGCGTTAGCCGCGACGATCAGGACTATGCCCCGCCATCCCTGGAGCGCGAGCTGCCCTTCATGAGGGCCTCGTGATTCTCACGGTCAGCGGCCGCCGCCTTGGGATGCGGCCAATGCAGATAACGGCTCGCAACTGACCGCGTGCAATTCGTTCCTGCCGTTGTTCAAGACAACCAGGCGATCATCTCCGCGTGAGAGTTGCTGCACGTCGGTTGGGATGCCGTGGCCGGAAATGTTCTCGGGTTTCCCGTCATTTCCGGAAACGATCTGTCCTGTTTGAAATACGAAGCGGTTGTGAACAGCGGCCCCCATGTTGGAGAAGAAGTAGTCAAGTCCTAAAGCAGGGCAGCCCGTACTGAACACCTCAACATGGGTGTACTCGTCCACCATTGCGGTGTTTGGAATGGTGTAAAAGGTGACTTCAGCGCGCCAGAGGCCATCACTGGTGACCCCTGGGGTGTCCGGCTGCCCGCATCCCTCGATTCTGTATATTTGACCATCCGTTCGAACAGGTTTTCCATCCGCGGCCGGATGGCGTTCGCGGCACTCAGCAACCGGATCGGATGGTGGCTGCGAAGCTGCCGCCACCCCCCATGCCGCGCCACCGAGGCCTAAGCCTCGATCCACCGGTCGGGTTGAGGTTGTATCGGCGGTTTAAACGGAGAATGCCTGTCGGATCGGGAAAAATGGGGTTTGTCTAGAACTCCGTTTGGCCAATCCG
>NZ_JBVAYV010000027.1:0-55800 GCF_055412805.1 Pseudarthrobacter kochi | reverse complement strand
GATAGGCCGCGCCCAGCCGCACCTTCAACGCCGCAGCCCGAGCCTCCCACCGGGCGACCTCTGCCAGCCCGTCCAGGCAATCATCCGCCAAATCCCGCAACGGATCGTCCCGCAACGGACCAGCACCCCGGCCGACACCGGCCACGGACGAACCACCGCCGTCAGCGCCGGCCCCGGCGACGGGATCCAGCGCCGCAGTCAACACCGCGACAGCCGCCACAGCCTCCCTGCCATCGGCACTCCAGTCCGTGCTTTCCATACACCCAAACTAGCGCGCACCTACGACATTTTTCACGAACCCGGCAGCGCCGCGGGACGCCAGCCCGGACGGCTGCCGAAGATGGGGTTGCCGAAGCCAGAAAGGTTGCCTCAAAGGCGAGATTGTTGGACCAACCCGCTCGGCAGGAGGCTGGCCACGCTGGTCCCTGCGCCTCGGCAAATGGCGGCGCATGGAGGCCACCTAATCCCGTGCCTGCCTATGACAGCGCTGACCTCACCGGGCCTGCGGGGGCGCCGCTCTCCCCCACGACCACTGCCAGCACACCGAGCCCGGCATGGGCCGCCAGCACGGCCGGAAGCGCGCTGATCTGGACGGGCGGACTGCCGGGAACCGCCGCGGCCAGCTCCAACGCCAACTGTTCAGCCTCGGCCGGGTTGCCGAAATGGTGCACGGCGATCCTGGCCAGCCCCGCGGGCCGTCCGGCGGCGTCCGCCACGGCGATTTCCTTGAGCCGCGCGATGGCCTTGGCCGCGGACCGTACCTTCTCCAGCGGCACCACCTTGCCGTCCTCGACCGCGAGGATGGGCTTGATCGCGAACATGGTCCCCCAGAGCGAGGCCGCGGCGCCGATCCGTCCGCCGCGCCGCAACTGTTCCAGGCTCGGCACGTAGAAGTACACCTTGGTACGGGCCAACCCCTGCTCGGCCGCCTCCCGCACGTCTGCCGCTGCCCTGCCGTCCGCGGCAGCGCCAACGGCGTTCTGGACCGCCATCCCCTGCGCCATGCCCACAGTACGGGAGTCCAGGACCTCCACCGGGATGCCCACCCGGGCGGCGGCGAGCCGGGCCGAGTCGACCGTTCCGGACAGGTCCCCGGAAATGTGGAGCGACACAACGGATTCAAAGCCATGCCGCTGGGCTGCCAGGTAGGCCTGTTCGAACTGGCCGGGTGAAGGCCGCGAGGTCTTGACCGGCGTCCCGCTCGCCAGGGCCAGGGCAATCGCGTCGGTGATGTCGTCCTCACCCTCGCCGTAGATCTCCGCACCCACCATCACGGGCATGGGGACCACCGTGAGCCGCCCGTCGACGGAGACGGCACGAACCCAGTCAGCCGGGAGGGCCGCAGCGGAGTCGGTGACGACGGCCGTCCGGACGACGGCGGCGGGTCCCGTAACGGGGGCCGCTGGTAATGGCCGGGCCTGGCGGAACCCGCTGAGGCGCTCCTTCAGCCACGGCCACCCCGCGGGGTCGCGGTGGGGCACGAAGCACCTCCTGCTGTCTGCACATGCTGTCGGGACACGCTGTGGCGGCCGGCCGCCAGTCCACCCCGGCGGCCGGTTCCTGGATTGAGCCGGTTCCTGGCTTGACCTGCCCGGCTAGGCCGGGACGATATTGACCAGTTTAGGCGCCCGCACGATCACGGTGCGGATCCCGCGCCCGTCGAGGGCGCGCTGGACGTTTTCCGAGGCCAGCGCCAGCTCCCGCAGGTCGTCCTCGCTGATCTCCGGCGAGACTTCCAGACGGTCGCGGACCTTGCCCTGGACCTGGACGACGGCGGTCACCGTGTCCTGCACCAGGAGTGCCTCGTCGTGCGTCGGCCAGCCGGCGTTGGCCACCGAGGCGGGGTGCCCCAGCACGTTCCAGAGATCCTCGGCCGTGTAGGGCGCGAACAGGCTCAGGATGACCGCGACGGTCTCGACGGCTTCACGGACGGCCGGATCCGCACCGCCGGCGCCGCCGGCTGCATCTATGGTTTTGCGGGTCGCGTTGACCAGTTCCATCAGCTTGGCCACGACCACATTGAACTTGTTGTGGTCCAGCAGCGCCTCCGCGTCGGCGATCGTGCGGTGCGTGACGGTGCGGAGGGCCCTGTCGCCGGTGGCGTAGTCAACGCCCGGTGCGCTGGTGACGTCCTGTCCCAGCCGCCAGGCGCGGGCCAGGAACTTTGCGGAGCCCGACGGCGACACGTCGGCCCAGTCTACGTCGTCCTCCGGCGGGGAGGCGAAGATCATGGTGAGCCGGACGGCGTCGACGCCATACTTGTCCAGTTGCTCGCCCAGGTCAACACCGTTGCCCAGGGACTTGCTCATGGCCTTGCCGCCGTTGAGCACCTGGCCCTGGTTCAGCAGGGCGCTGAACGGTTCGTCGGCCTCGATCATGCCCAGGTCGTGGATGACCTTGGTGAAGAAGCGGGCGTAGAGCAGGTGCAGGATGGCGTGCTCGACGCCGCCGACGTACTGGCCGACCGGCATCCAGTCGTTGATCTTGGCGGGATCGAACGGGCCCTGCGTGTACTGCGGGGAAACGAAGCGCAGGAAGTACCAGGAGGAATCCACGAAGGTGTCCATGGTGTCGGTGTCGCGCTTGGCCGGCCCGTGGCAGCTGGGGCAATCGACGTTGACCCAGCTTTCGACGGCGGCCAACGGCGACGTGCCCTTCGGGGACAGGTCCTCGCCGCGCAGGTCGGCCGGCAGCGTGACAGGCAGCTGGTCGTCCGGGACCGGGACTTCCCCGCAGGACGGGCAGTGGATGATCGGGATTGGGGTGCCCCAGAAGCGCTGCCGGCTGAGCAGCCAGTCGCGCAGGCGGAAGTTCACGAACTTCTCGCCCGTGCCCTGCTGCTGCAGGATCTCGATGGCGGCAGGGATGGCTTCTGCCTTGGGCAGTCCGTCCAGGGCGCCGGAGTTGATCAGGGTCCCCTCGCCCGAGGTCGCGGTACCGCTGACTGCGGGATCTTCCCCGCCCGTGTCCAGCACGGCGCGGACCGGCAGGTCGAAGGTGCGGGCGAAGTCGAGGTCGCGCTGGTCGTGGGCCGGGACGGCCATGATGGCGCCGGTGCCGTAGTCGGCCAGAACGTAGTCGGCCGCCCACACGGGCAGCTTCTCGCCGTTCAGCGGGTTGATGGCGTACCGGCCGGTGAAGACGCCGGTCTTCTCCCGTTCGGTGGACTGGCGTTCGATTTCGGAGAGCGCCTTGACCTGTTCGCGGTAGGCGTCCAGGGCCGCGGAGTGTTCCTCCGTGACCAGTTCGACGGCGATCGGCGCGTCGGCGGCGACGACGAAGAACGTCGCGCCGTACAGGGTGTCCGGGCGGGTGGTGAACACCGTGACGTCCTTGGCGGGCTTGCCGCCGTCGGCCTCGATCACGAAGGTGACGTGCGCGCCCTCGGACCGGCCGATCCAGTTCTTCTGCATGGCCAGGACGCGTTCGGGCCAGTGACCGCGCAGTTCGTCCATGTCATCGAGCAGCCGGTCGGCGTAGTCGGTGATCTTGAAGTACCACTGGTTCAGCGACTTCTTGGTGACCGGGGTGCCGCAGCGCTCACAGGCACCGTTGACCACCTGTTCGTTGGCCAGCACCGTCTGGTCCTTGGGGCACCAGTTGACCGGGGAATTCTTGCGGTAGGCGAGGCCTCGCTCGTAGAAGCGGGTGAAGAGCCACTGGGTCCAGCGGTAGTACTCCGGGTCGGAGGTGTGGATCCGGCGGGACCAGTCGGCAGAGATGGCGTAGCGCTTGAACGACGCCGCCTGGGTATCGATGTTGGCGTAGGTCCACTCGCTGGGATGGGCGTTGCGCTTGATGGCAGCATTCTCGGCGGGCAGCCCGAAGGAGTCCCAGCCGATCGGGTGCAGCACGTCGTAGCCCTGCTGGCGGAGGTAACGCGCGACGACGTCGCCCATGGCGAACGCCTCGGCGTGGCCCATGTGCAGATCGCCCGAGGGGTACGGGAACATGTCCAGCACATACCGCCGCTCCTTCGAGCCGTCGTCGACGGGCGTGAAGACCTTGAGGTCTTCCCAGACCTGCGGCCACTTGGCTTCCATGGCCGCGAAGCTGTAGGCACCCTCTTCGGGGGTCTGCGCTGCGACTGCTGCTGTTCCGGTCTCTGTCTCCGGCTGAACGCTCACTGCTGGCCTCTTCTGTTCTGTCAAGCCTTATGTTCCGTTAAGTCTTGTACCGTCAAGTCTTCGTCAATCCGAGGCAGAGCTTGTGTCCCTGCCCCGCACGCTCCCCTGCCGTCAGCCCAAAAGGTTCCAGACACACAAAAGCCCCTCGACACGGAGGGGCGGCCGCTCGGCAATCCTGAGTTCTCGTCGGGATGCCGGGCGGCTAGCTAAGCAGGAGGATCGCACGCATAGCTCTACTTTAGCGCCTCCGGCTGGTTCGTGGGGAAACGGCTGCGTTGTTCCGGATCCGGGCCGCAACGCGGCGAGGCGGGCTGTACGGCCGGAGCAGTCATTGGCCCCCGGCCCTGCGAGTCCAAATTGTTACAAATGCACCACCCGGAAGGACCCGGTACCTACTTCACCGCGTGGCGGCTCCGCCGGGCCTTCAGCACCATCAGAAGAAGGTACAAGGAACCTCCAAAACAGGTAGTTATCCGTGCCGGCGCCAGTAGATTTATCCGTGTTTCCAGGTAGCCGGAACTTACCTGTTGACAGATTGTCGTGTACAGGAGAGCCAACCCGCAGATTCGGCATTCGGCGCAAACATTAACTCCTTGCCAAACCCTGTCAAGAGGATCACTATGCACTCAAGATGTGCGGGGGATTCGCAAAAGGTCTCGGGTTGAGGAGCCTGACATGTATCTCTTGCGCAGTTCTACCCTGCCACAACTCTTTAATCCGGCCGAGCGCTGCAGCGCGACCGGAAGCAGCCTGGAAACGGCCTAGCCATGTTTGGCTGGATTGCCCGTTTCAGCCTGCAGTTCCGCATCCTGGTGCTCGCGCTCGCCGCCGGAATCATCGCCTTCGGCATTGTGACTGTCCCCCGCATCGCCGTGGACACGATGCCCGAGTTCGCACCGGCGCACGTCGAAATCCAGACAGAGGCCCTTGGCCTTTCCGCTGTCGAAGTTGAACAGCTCATTACCTCACCGATGGAAGCCGACCTCCTCAACGGGGTGGCCTGGCTGGACGAGATCCGCTCGAAGTCCGTCCCTGGGCTGTCATCCATCGAGCTCGTGTTCGAGCCGGGCACGGATTTGTTGCGGGCCCGCCAGCTCGTGGCTGAGCGGATGACCCAGGCCGTGGCGCTGCCGAATGTGTCGGCTCCGCCGCTGATCATGCAGCCCATGTCCTCCACCAGCCGGGTGCTGATGGTCAAGATGAGCTCGAAGCAACTCTCCGGCATCGAGATGTCGGTCCTGGCCCGGTGGAAGATCAAACCGCGGCTGATCGGCATTCCCGGTGTGGCGAACGTTTCCCTTTGGGGCCAGCGCGAGCAGCAGCTCCAGGTCGAGGTCACCCCGACGCAGCTGCGGGACAAGGGAATAACGCTTGAACAGGTCATCAAGACCACGGGCAATGCGGTGTGGGTGTCGCCGCTCAGTTTCCTCGAAGCGTCCACCCCGGGCACCGGCGGCTTCGTCGAGTCTCCCAGCCAGCGCCTCGGCATCCAGCACGTCCTCCCGATCCGGACCCCGGCCGACCTTTCCAAGGTCAGCGTGGAGGATTCGACGCCGGCGATGCTCCTGGGCGATATTGCCCAGGTCAGGGAAGACCACCAGCCCCTCATCGGCGACGCCGTCGTGGGACAGGACGCCGGCCTGATGCTGGTCATCGAGAAGTTCCCCGGGACCAGCGCAGTGCAGGTCACCGAGGATATCGAGGCGGCCCTCAAGGACATGGAACCCGGCCTGACCGGGGTCCAGCTGGACACCACCGTCTTTCGCCCGGCGACCGCCGTTCAGGACTCGGTGAGCGGCCTTGGCCTTGCGCTGTTGATCAGCCTGCTGATCGCGGTCGGCCTCTTCTGGCTGCTCTTCCGCTCGTGGCGCGTGGCGGTGATTGCGCTCGCGGCCATAGCCACCACCGTCACGACGGCGGCCGTGGTCCTGTACGCGCAGAACGCCGCCTTCAACGTCACCGTGCTGGTCGGCATGGTCCTCGGAATCTCAGTGATCGTGGGCGACATCGTGGAGGACGTACAGGCCCAGCGGCGCCGGCCCCTCGCGGCCCAGGCCACGGAAACCGAGGCCACGCTGAGGTCCGGGATCATCGCTGGTGTCAGGAGTGTCCGGACCCCGTTGTTCCAGGCCTCGCTGATCATGATGCTGGCCCTCATCCCGACGTTGTTCGTGACCGGGATCGGCGGCTCGTTCTTCACGCCCCTGTTCTGGTCCCTGGCGCTGGCCCTTGCGGCCGGGCTGCTCGTCGGGCTCTCGGTCACCCCGGTCCTGGTGCACCTCCTGCTGCCAAAGGAGACTGCGCCCCGGCGGGACTCTCCCGCCGCCGGCCGGGCCCGCGCGGGCTACGACCGCGCGCTCACGGGCGCCCGTTCCCGCCGGACCCTCACGCTGGTGGCAGTTGCTGTCGTCGGCGTGCTTGGCCTGGCCGCCGGATCCCAGTTGATCGGCAGCCGTCCCGTCGTCCCGACACTGCCGGACAAGACCCTGCTGGTCCAGTGGGACTCCATGGCCGGCACGTCCAATGCCGAGGTGCGCCGCATCGCGTCCAAGGCCTCTGACGAACTGAAGGCACTGCCGGGTGTTTCCGGAGTCGGCGGGCACATCGGCCGTGCCATCACCTCGGACCAGGTTGTGGGCAACAGCGCCGCAGAGTTGTGGGTATCCATTGCCCCGGACGCTGACTTCGGCGCGACGGAGCAGGCGGTCCGGGACGTGGTTCAGGGCTATCCCGGCATCGCGCACAACGTCGTGAACTATTCCGAGCAGAAGATCGGGGACATGCACAGCACCCTGGAGCCCGGGTTCGCGGTCCGGGTTTATGGGACGGATATGGCGGTCCTGCGGGAAAAGGCGGAGGAAGTCCGCAAAGCCCTGGAGAACATCAACGGCGTCAAGAACCCAACCATCAACGCCGTACCCATGACGCCGATCGTGGAGGTCGAGGTCAATCTCGAAGCCGCCCAGAAGTTCGGCATCAAGCCCGGCGACGCCAGGCGCGCAGCAGCGACCCTGATGCAGGGCATCGTCGTGGGCAACCTCTTCGAACAGCAGAAGGTGTTCGAAGTGGTCGTACGCGGTGCGGTTGACGTCAGGGATGACCTGACCAGCATCCGTGAACTGCTCCTCGACACCCCCACCGGCGGACACGTCCCGCTCGGCGAGATTGCCACGGTCCGGATGGTCCCCAACGAGGTCGTCGTGATGCACGATGACACGTCCCGGCGGATCGATGTCCAGGCCGATGTCAGCGGACGCCCGCTGGCCGACATACAGCGGGATATTGAAGCCGCCATCAAGCAGATCCAGTTTCCGGTGGAATACCACGCAGAGATCCCGGCCAAGTATGCCCAGTTGCAGGCCGCCGACGCCCTCGTCCTTTGGCTTGCGGCGGCTGCCCTCCTCGGGGTGTTCCTGCTGCTCCAGACGGCGGTGCGGAGCTGGAAGCTGGCCCTGGCCGTCTTCCTGGCACTTCCGGCGGCGCTCGCCGGGGCGGCTGTGGCCGCCTGGATCGGGACAGGAACGATGTCGTGGATTGCCATGACAGCCTTCGCGGCGGTCCTGGCGATAGCCGCCCGCAACGCAACACTCCTATCCGCCCGTGTCGATGAGCTGTGGCGTTCCCAGCCGCAGTCGTCCCGCGCACAGGTCGTCATGACGGCAGCCAGGGACCGGGTATCGCCGGTCCTGACGGCCGCCCTCGTGACGGTGCTCGTGCTGATTCCGCCCGCAGTGACAGGCGGTGTCGGCCAGGCGGTGATCGCCCCGATGGTCCTCATTATCGGCGGCGGCATCGTGACCACAACACTCGTGGCGCTCTTGGTCCTCCCGCTGCTGGCCCTGTGGTTCGGTCCCCGTACCGCCCCGGAAGAGTGGTCGGAAGCCTACGAAGCGGAAGTGCCCGTTCAGCCCGTTATGCAGGAAAAGGTGGAAGCAAAATGACCAGCCAAAAGCCCCAACGGCGTCTGCCCCTGGCGGCAGCTGTCTGTGCCGCCGCTCTCTTCACCCTTCCGGCCTGTGCCCAGTCCTCAGCGGTTACACCTGTATCGGCTGCGGAGGCCCCCGCCAAAGTGGAGAAAAACGCCACGACCGGTATCGCGAAGCTGACGCTGACCGACCACGGCCTGGCCCGCATCGATCTCAAGACGGAACCCGCGGCGGCGGGCAGCGGGACGGACGTGCTGCTTCCCTATGCTTCGCTGCTGTATGACGCCAACGGCAAGACCTGGGTTTACACCAACCCGGCCCCGCGGGTGTTCGAGCGCCGGGCCGTCACGGTCACCAAGGTCGAAGCCGGGGTGGTGACGGCCAGTGAAGGCCCCGCCGTGGGGACTCCCGTGGTGACGGTGGGCGCGGTCGAACTGTTTGGCGCCGAGTTCAACACAGGGAAATGACATGCGCCGGATAGTCGCAGCCAGCCTGAGGTTCAGGTCGATCATCATCGCGCTGGCGGCGGCGCTGATGATCGTGGGCGGCGCGCAACTCAGCAGTGCCTCGGTGGACGTGTTCCCCGAGTTCGCGCCGCCGAAGGTGGAAGTCCAGACAGCCTGCCTGGGACTTACCGCCGCCGAGGTCGAGGAACTGGTGTCGGTTCCCATGGAGGAGGCATTCAACGGGATCGACGGCCTCGACCACATGAGGTCCAAATCGGTGCCCCAGCTCTCGTCGATTGTGATGGAATTCAAGAACGGCACGGATCTGCTCACCGCCAGGCAGCTCGTGTCCGAGCGCATGGCGACGGTCATCCCGACCCTGCCTACCTGGGCTGCACCGCCGCTGATGCTGCAGCCCTTGTCGTCCACCAGCCGTGTCATGAAAATCGGCCTGTCCTCGGACACCCGGTCGCTCATTGAAATGTCCATGATTTCCTACTGGAACATCAGGGCCCATCTGCTGCGCGTTCCGGGGGTGGCCAATGTCGCCATCTGGGGCGAACGCCTCCAGATGCTTCAGGTGCAGGTGGATCCGGCCAGGCTGGCAGCCCACAACGTCACCCTGGAAGCCGTGATGAGCTCAACGTCCGATGCCCTGGACGCGGGCCTGCTGCACTACTCCCCCGGTGCCCTCATCGGAACGGGCGGCTCGATCGACACACCCAACCAGTCCATTGGCATCCGGCACGTCCAGGCCATCAAGTCGCCGGAAGAACTGGCGAAGGTGGCGGTGACGGACCGTGATGGACAGGCCCCGCTGCGGCTGTCCGACGTCGCCAACGTGGTGGAAGACCACCAGCAGCTGATCGGCGATGCGGTGATCAATGGCGGTCCGGGGCTCATGCTGATCGTTGAGAAGCTCCCCTGGGGCAACACCCTCGAAGTGACGCGCGGGGTGGAGGCGGCGCTGAAGCAGCTCGAACCGGGCCTCACCGGGATTGCCGTGGACACCACCTTGTTCCGGCCGGCGACCTTCATCGAGGAATCCCTCGGCAACCTGGGCGTGGCCCTTCTGCTGGGCTGCCTGCTGGTCATCCTGGTGCTGAGTGTCTTCCTCTTCCAGTGGCGGACGGCGCTGGTCAGCGTGATGGCCATCCCGTTGTCGCTGATGGCCGCGGCCCTGGTGCTTTACTGGACCGGGGGCACGATTAATACGATGGTGCTTGCGGGGCTGGTGATTGCCGTCGGGGTGGTGGTGGACGATGCCATCATCGACGTCGAAAACATCGTCCGGCGGCTCCGGCACCACCGCGCCAGCGGCGGGACCGGAAGCACCGCCAGGGTCGTGGTCAACGCCTCGATCGAGGTCCGCGGACCGATTGTGTACGCCACTTTGATCATCGTCGCCGCGACGGTGCCGATCTTCTTCCTGGACGGGTTGACCGGGGCGTTCTTCCGCCCGCTGGCCACCGCCTACACCCTCGCGGTGATGGCGTCCATGGTGGTTGCGCTCACCGTCACGCCGGCGATGGCGTACATCTTCCTCCGGAACGCCAAACTGGAGGACCGCGATCCACCCGTGGTCAGGGTGCTGAAGCGCTGGTACGGCCAGTTGCTCCGGCCCATGGTCCGCAGGCCCGCCCCGGGGTATCTTGCCCTTGGGGCCCTGGGTGTCATCGGCCTCGTCGCGGCGCCGCTGCTGGGCCAATCACTGCTCCCGTCCTTCAAGGAACGTGACTTCCTGATGCACTGGCTCACCCAGCCCGGCACGTCCAACTCCGAGGAAGTCCGGGTCAGCCAGCTGGCCTGCAAGGAACTCATGACCATCCCCGGGGTGAACAACTGCGGGTCCCACATTGGCCAGGCGTTCAACGCCGACGAGGTGGTGGGCGTCTACTTCGGTGAGAACTGGATCAGCGTTGACCCTGCGGCGGACTATGACGAGACCCTGGCCGCCGTGCAGGAGGTCGTGAACGGCTACCCGGGCATCGTGCGTGACGTCCAGACCTACCTCAAGGAGCGCATCCGCGAAGTCCTGACAGGCACAGGCTACGCCGTCGTCGTGCGCGTCTACGGCGACGACCTGGCGACGCTGCGCCAGGAGGCCGACAAGATCAAGGGCATTCTGGGCGGCATCGACGGCGCCATCGGCGCAAAGGTCGCCCTCCAGACCAACATTCCGCAGATCAACGTGGAAGTGAATCTGGATGCCGCCAACCGCTACGGGCTGAAGCCCGGCGACGTGCGACGTGCCGCCGCCACCCTGGTTGCCGGCGAGGAGGTCGGCGACGTCTACCGGGACGGCAAGGCCTACGACGTCCAGGTGTGGAGCGCGCCGGAGACCCGGACCAGCGTCACGAGCATCGAGAACCTCCCGCTCGACACCCCCTCCGGGCAAAGGATCCGGATGGCTGACGTCGCCACAATTGCGGTCAAACCCACCCCCAATGTCATCGAGCGCTCGGAGGGATCCCGGCGCATCGATGTCAGCGCCAACGTCAAGGAGGGCGACCTTGCCAAGGTCGTGGAGAAGCTGAAGTCCGAGATGGAAACGATCCAGTTCCCGGTCGGCTACGAGGCGGTTGTCCTCGGCGAATACGCCGAACGCCAGGCCGCCTCGCAGCGCCTGCTGCTCTACTCGGCGGGTGCGGTCATCGTGGTCTTCCTCCTGCTCCAGGCGGCATTCCGGAGCTGGCGGCTGGCCATCCTGGCCCTCCTGACGTTGCCGGTCGCCCTGGTGGGGGGCGTGATTGCCGCCCACCTCAGCGGCGGGATCCTGTCGCTGGGATCCCTCGTCGGCTTCCTGACGCTGATGGGCATCGCGGCCCGCAACGGCATCCTGCTGATCAACCACTGCCAGCACCTGGAGCAGTTCGAGGGCGAGACGTTCGGACCTGCGCTGGTGCTGCGCGGCGCTTCCGAACGGTTGTCGCCGATCCTGATGACAACCCTCGCCACAGCCTTGGCCCTGGTGCCTCTGGTGGTGATGGGGAACATCCCCGGCCACGAGATTGAACATCCCATGGCGGTGGTCATCCTGGGCGGCCTTGTCACGTCGACGCTGGTCAACCTGTTTATTGTCCCCTCGCTGTACCTGCGGTTCGCCAAGAAGGGACCGAAGCGTGAGCGGCGGCCCCACCAGCCCCAGCCGGCGCCCGCCGTCTAGCCGCTGCCAACCACCACCCCAAGAAAGAAGCCTCTGACATGGCTCTATCAGGAAAACGCTTCACGGCGTACGGCTCCGCAGTCCTGCTGGTGCTGGCGACGCTGACGGTCACAACGGCGGCCACCGCCACCGCCGCACCGGGTCCAAAGGAACTCTGCGGACCCGGCTCGGAGATCGACTTCGATCCCTGGGAGTTCCCTACCTCGCCGCGGATCAACAACAAGTGGTTTCCGCTGAAGCCAGGGATGCAGTACACCACCGACGGCACGGTCACCTCGGCGGAAGGAACCAGCGCGCACAAGGTGGTCCATACCGTCACCGGCCTGACCAAGGTCATCGACGGGGTGAACACCCTGGTGATGTGGGACCGGGACTACTCCGACGGAGAGCTGGCTGAATCCGAACTGGCGTTCTTCGCCCAGTCGGAGGATAACGACGTCTGGCTCTTCGGCGAGTATCCGGAGGAGTATGAGAACGGCAAGTTTGTGGGTGCGCCCAGCACCTTCATGAGCGGGATCGCCAAGGCACAGGCCGGAATCGCCATGCAGGCCCATCCGCGGACCGGCACATCAGCGTATGTGCAGGCGTATGCCCCCAAGGTCGATTTCCTGGACTGCGGCAACGTGATCAAAACGAACCGGCACGTCTGCGCACCGACCGGATGCTACGACGATGTGCTGGTGATCGACGAATACAACCCGCTGGATCCCCCCGACGCCGGGCACCAGCGGAAGTTCTACTCCGCCGGGACCGGTCTCGTCCAAGTCACCGCAGTGGGCGGTGCCCAGCAGGAGACCATGGACCTGGTCAAGATCCGCAAGCTCAGCGACGCGCAGCTCAGGAAGGTCAACGAGCAGGCCCTGGAACTGGACAACCGCGCCTACGAGGTCAGCAAGGATGTGTACGCCAAGACGCCGCCCGCCGTCGAGGTCGCTCCCCGGCACGGGGACTGACTCGCTGTCCGTCTCCGGGGGCTAACGGGAAGATCCCCGGCCAGCGTGGCTGGCCGGGGATCTTCGTTGTCCCTGAGTGGCGCGGAACGGCTACTTGACGTCCTCGTCGACCCAGTCCATGGACTTGGTGACGGCCTTCTTCCAGAGGCGCATCTGGCGCTCGCGTTCCGCCTGGTCCATCTGCGGCTCCCAGCGCTTGTCCTCGGACCAGTTGGCTGAGCATTCGCCGAGGTCCTTCCAGAAGCCGACGGCCAGGCCGGCGGCGTAGGCGGCACCCAGCGAGGTGGTTTCCACGACCTTGGGCCGGATTACCGGAACGCCGAGGATGTCCGCCTGGAACTGCATGAGCGCGTCGTTGGCAACCATGCCGCCGTCGACCTTGAGTTCCGTCAGCGGAACACCCGAGTCCGCGTTGACGGCGTCGAGCACCTCGCGGGTCTGGAACGCGGTGGCCTCCAGCGCCGCGCGGGCGATGTGGTTCTTGTTCACGAAGCGGGTCAGCCCGACGATCGCGCCACGGGCGTCGGAACGCCAGTACGGAGCGAACAGCCCGGAGAACGCCGGCACGATGTACACGCCGCCGTTGTCCTCGACCGAGGCCGCCAGCGTTTCCACTTCAGCGGCGCTGCTGATCATGCCGAGGTTGTCCCGCAGCCACTGCACCAGCGAACCGGTGACGGCAATGGAGCCTTCCAGGGCGTAGTGCGGCTTGGCGTCGCCGAGCTTGTAGCCGACGGTGGTCAGCAGGCCGTTCTTGGAGTGGACGATTTCCTCACCCGTGTTGAAGATAAGGAAGCAGCCGGTGCCGTAGGTGTTCTTGGCTTCGCCGGCGTCGAAGGCGGCCTGGCCGAACGTCGCCGCCTGCTGGTCGCCGAGGATGCCGGCAACCGGAACTTCGCGCAGCAGCTGGGAAGTGTGGACCGTGCCGTAGACCTCGGAGGAGGACTTGATGGCCGGCATCATCGAGGCGGGAACACCGAAGGCGTCCAGGATCTCCTGGTCCCAGGAGAGCGTCTCGAGGTCCATGAACATGGTCCTCGAGGCGTTGGTGACGTCCGTGACGTGGACACCGCCGTCGGTCCCGCCGGTGAGGTTCCAGAGCACCCAGCAGTCGGTGTTGCCGAAGACAAGGTCCCCGGCCTCGGCCTTGGCGCGGGCACCCTCGACGTTATCCAGGATCCACTTGATCTTGGTGCCGGAGAAGTAGGTGGCCAGCGGCAGGCCGACCTTTTGCTTGAAACGCTCCGGTCCGCCGTCCTTGGCCAGTTCGTCCACGATCGGCTGGGTGCGGGTGTCCTGCCAGACGATCGCGTTGTACACGGCCTTGCCGGTCGTTTTATCCCAGACGACGGCGGTCTCGCGCTGGTTGGTGATGCCGACGGCGGCGATGTCGTGGCGGGTCAGGTTCGCCTTGGACAGGGCGGAGGCGATGACTTCGCGGGTGTTGTTCCAGATCTCGGCGGGATCGTGCTCCACCCAGCCTGCCTGCGGGAAGATCTGCTCGTGTTCCATCTGGCCCGAGGAGACGATGTTGCCGCTGTGGTCGAACACGATGGCGCGGGTGCTGGTGGTGCCCTGGTCAATGGCGATTACGTACTGGTTCATGTTGACGTCCTTGTCTTGGGGCTGGCAGTTGAATGTGTCAGTAGGGGTGGTTTAGGCGGCTGCGGTGGCGATGATCGGCACGACTGCTGCGACGAGGCCGGCGAGGCCTCCGCCAACCAGCGGTCCGACGACGGGAATCCAGGAGTAGCTCCAGTCTGAGGAGCCCTTGCCCTTCATGGGCAGCAGCGCGTGGGCGATGCGGGGGCCAAGGTCGCGGGCCGGGTTGATGGCGTAGCCGGTGGGTCCACCGAGGGAGACGCCGATGCCGACAACCAGCAGTGCCACAGCGAGCGGGCCAAGACCCGACGGTGTTCCGCCGAAGGTGAGGATGACGAAGACGAGGACGAAGGTGCCGATAATCTCCGTGATCAGGTTCCACGGGGTGGAGCGGATGGCCGGACCGGTGGAGAACACTGCCAGCTGGCTGGCGGGCTCGGGCTCGGCGTCGAAGTGCTGCTTGTACGCCAGCCACATCACGACGGCGCCGACGAAGGCTCCGAGCAGTTCACCGCCGAAGTAGGTGAGCGTGGAGGCGAAGTCGACGGGTACGCCGGGGGCGTACTCCTTCTTGCCGTTGACCAGCAGGCCGAACGTGACGGCGGGGTTCAGGTGCGCCCCGGACTGGGCGGCAACGTAGACGCCGGAGAAGACGGCGATGCCCCATCCCCAGGTGACCATCAGGAACCCGCCGTTGTTGCCCTTGGTGCCTTTGAGTGCAACGTTTGCCACAACGCCGCAACCCAGCAGGGTCAGCATTGCGGTACCGAATACTTCGGACAGGAAAACTATTCCAAGAGACATCTTTGACTCCTCTATTTTCTGTTGTCAGCCCCTCGCGAGTTTGAGGGGCTGTTGGGCCGGCAGTGCGGTAGCGCCGCCGGCCGGCCACTGCGCCGGCCCCCAGGGAACCACGCAGTCCTTGCGCCCGGACGTCCCCCGTCCGGGGCCGGGGTCCATCAGGAGACCAGGCTGTGGACCTGGACGCCGTGGAACCGTTTGAGCACCTCCTGAGCGTGGCTGATCTCGGCGGCCCGGGTTGCCGCGTCCCAGCCCAGCGGACCGGCGAGGATGTCGGCAACCTCGTTCAGCAGTTCGCCGGTCACCAGCCCGCGGAAGGCCAGGGAGGTGCGGCGGATCAGGACGTCGATCAGGTGCCCGATCTGCTCGTTCCGGGCCATAAACTCCAGTTCGCGGACGCTGAGTTCGCGGGTCGAGTGCAGGAGCCGGTCCGGGGTGGCGTCCGGGGCGCCATCGAGGAAGCTGATGACTTCCCCGGCGCGGGTGCCGTAGCGGGTCAGCAACCCGGCGGTGCGGTCCGCGTCGCGGCCGGCCGCCATGTGCGCCTTGATCCAGCGCTGCACGCCGTCCTCGCTGTCGGGGAAGCCCGCACCGCCGCCGATGGCGAGTTTCGCCGTCGAGACCTTTCGTTCCATCCCGAGTTCGGCGAGGACATTGTTGCTCAGGTGTTCGGCGAGGGCCCGGAAGGTGGTCCACTTTCCACCGACGAGGCTGAGCACGACGGCGCCGCCGCTGTCCGTCGCGGCGGGGCCGGCACCGGCGCGGCGTTCGATCCGGTAGTCGCGGCTGACAAAACCGGGCTGGGTGGCGTCGTGCCTGGGCAGCGGACGGACTCCGGCGAAGGTGTAGACGATCTGGTCACGGTCAACGGTGATGTCCGGGAACACGTGGCCGATCAGGTCGAAGAAGTAGTCGATCTCGTCCTCGGTGCACACGGCGTCCGCGGCCATGTCGGCGTCGACGTCCGTGGTGCCGACCAGCACCCGGTCGCCCATCGGGTAGATCAGCACAATCCGGCCGTCGGTGTGTTCGAAGAAGATCTCGCGGCCGTTGCAGGCGGCCAGCAGCTCCGGGTGGTCCAGCACGATGTGTGAGCCCTTGGTGCCGCCCATGAAGGCCGATGCCGCGCCCATCGCCTGGTTGGTCTGGTCGACCCAGGCGCCGGTGGTGTTGACGATGACGTCCGCGGAGAATTCGAACAGTTCACCGGTGAGCTCGTCCCGGAGTTCCACGGTGCTTCCGGTCCGGCCGGATCCAGCAGCGTCCCTGACGGCCACGAGAGAGAGGTAGTTGCTGGCGCGGGCGTCACTGGGGCCCGCGGCGCCGGCCTTTTCGCCGTCCTGCAGCACGTCCAGGGTCAGGCGCTCCGGGTTGTGGACCGACGCGTCAAAATACGTGGCCGCGTACTTGATGCCCGGGTGCAGGCGCGGCAGTTCGGCCAGGGCACGCTTGCGGCCGCGGAACTGGTGGCGCGGCACGGTGCCGCCGTCGCGGGAAAAGAAGTCGTACATGCTCAGGCCGAGCTTGATCAGGAACGCGCCGCGTTCCTTGGGGGCGCCCTGCTGCTTGTGGGTCAGGAAGCGCAGCGGAGCGGCGAGGATCCCGGAGAACGTGCTGAAGATCGGGATGGTGGTCTGCAGCGGCTTCACGTAGTGCGGTGCGATGCGCAGCAGCCGGTTGCGTTCCACGACCGATTCCTGGACGAGGCGGAACTCGCCGTTCTCGAGGTAACGGATGCCGCCATGGATCATGTGCGAGGAGGCGCCGCTGGCCCCCTGGCAGTAGTCCCCGCGCTCCACGAGGGCGACGTCCACACCCTGCAGGGCGAGGTCCCGGAACGTGCCCACTCCGTTGATGCCGCCGCCGATGATCAGCACCTGCGCGTGGGGCCGCGTCCGCAGCTTCTGCACCGATGCACGCTTGCCGGCTGATGCCTGGTTGCGGGCTGAATCCTTCTGTCCCAAGAACTGCTCCTTTGGGTTTGGTCCTGTGCGGCGCGCCCTGGGGCGCGGCGCCGTTCAACACTATTCTTTGGAGTAATGGAAAATGGAGTCAAGCACTATGCACAAACGTGCAGAACGGAAATGGGATGACGCCCTCACGCAGCTCCGACGCCCTCCGCGCCGCCCAGTTGTATTACCTGCAGGACCTGACCATGGACGCGATTGCCCGCGAGCTGCGCACGTCCCGGTCCACCGTGTCGCGCCTGCTGTCCTCGGCCCGGGAATCGGGACTGGTGCAGATCCAGATCCGCAGTCCGCTGGACACCGGGCCCGAACTGGAGAGCATGATCCGCGCCGAATACAGGGTGGATGTGCACGTCGTTCCGGTGGTGGACACGCTGAATGAGGCGGAAACACTGGACCGGGTGGCCATGCAGGCCGCCCGCACGATCGGCCCGCTGGTCGACTCCAATGCCATCATTGGCGTCGCATGGGGCTCCACCCTGAGCGCCGTCAGCCGGCACCTGACCCGGAAGATCACCCACGACAGCGTGATCGTCCAGCTCAACGGTGCGGGCAACATGCAAACCACGGGCATCACCTATGCCTCCGATATCATGCGCCGCTTTGGCAGCGCCTACGGGGCGCGGGTGGAACAGTTTCCGGTGCCGGCGTTCTTCGACCACGCCGCGACCAAAAGGGCCATGTGGAATGAGCGCAGTGTGCAGCGGATCCTCGAGCTGCAGGCCCGCATGAGCATCGCGATTTTCGGTGTGGGGTCGGTCGACGCCGACTACCCCAGCCACGTGTATGCGGGCGGCTACCTCGATGAGGACGACCTGAGCGTCCTGGCCACCTCCGACGTCGCGGGTGATGTTGCCACCGTGTTCTTCCGCGCCGACGGGTCCTCGGACGGCATCACCCTCAACGAACGCTCCACCGGCCCGGACCTTGCGCAGCTGCGGCAGGTGCGCCGCAGGATCTGCGTGGTGTCGGGGGCCTCCAAGATCAACGGCCTGCGCGGCGCCCTCGCCGCGGGCCTGGCGACAGACCTGATCCTCGACGAGGCCAGCGCCCGGCGCCTGGTCAGCTTCGACTCTCTGTCCTGAGCCGGAGGGGCCCGCGGAGTCGGTAAAGTCGATGGTATGAAACCCTCGCCCCGGCTCAGCCTCAACAACGGTGTACTGATCGACCAGTTGGGGTTCGGACTCTACAAGGTGCCTCCCGCCGACGCTGCCGGGCTCGTCACCATGGCGCTCGAGGCCGGCTACCGGCACTTCGACACCGCCGCCATGTACGGCAACGAGACCGGCGTGGGCCGCGGCATCGGCGCACTGTCCGGTTTCGTGAACCGCGACGACGCCCGCGGCGGCTCCGGTGAGTCCTCCCCCTCGCTCTCGCGGGAGGACCTGTTCGTCACCACCAAGCTCTGGAACGACGACCAGGGCTACGATGCAACGCTGCGCGCCTTCGACACGTCCATGGCCAACCTTGGACTCGAATACGTCGATATGTACCTGATCCACTGGCCCTGTCCGCAGCGCGGGCTGTACTCCGGGAGCTACAAAGCCATGGAAACGCTCTACCGGGAGGGCCGGGCACGGGCTATCGGAGTCTCAAACTTCCAGCCGGCCCACCTGGACCGCCTGCTGCAGAGCGCGGAAGTGGTCCCGGCCGTCAACCAGATCGAGCTGCACCCCTGGCTCCAGCAGGAGGAACTGCGCACCCTGCACCGCGAGCTCGGAATCACCACCGAGGCGTGGAGCCCGCTGGGCCGCGGCCAGGTCCTGCAGGACGCGGTGGTACTGGACCTCGCGGCAGCGCACGGCAAATCCCCGGCACAGATCATCCTCCGCTGGCATGTCCAGCTCGGCAACGTCGCCATCCCCAAAGCCAGCTCCTACGCCCGGATCAGGGAAAACCTGAACGTCTTCGGCTTCAGCCTCGACGACGCCGCCATGGACGCCCTGGCCGGTCTGGAACGTGGCTTCCGCACCGGCTCCAACCCCGACTCCGTCAATTAGGACGTAACGAATGGAACACGTGGCCACCGGTCCCTCCCCCACCACTCCCCTGTTCAGCGCCGGGCTGGAGGCCCGCACCCGTGCCGCCGAAGTGGTCCTGGACGGCACCCGGGCCGCGTACTGGAGCTACGAGCCTGTCCAGGTGACCCCGGAGACGCGGACCATCCTGGTGGTCCACGGCTTCCGCGGCGACCACCACGGGCTGCTCCGGGTCGCGGACCAGCTCCCCGACATGCGGCTCATCATGCCGGATCTGCCAGGCTTTGGCAGCTCCGCCGCTTTCACCGGTGCCGAACACAGTGTGGAGCGCTACGGCCGGTTCATCGCCGATTTCATGAAGGCCCTGGACCTCGGGCCGGACACGGTCCTGCTGGGGCATTCCTTTGGCTCCATTGTCGCAAGCCACTATGTGGCGGCCCACCCGGGCACGGTCTCGGAGCTGATCCTGGTCAACCCGATCGCCGCCCCCGCCCTCGAGGGACCCAAGGGGCTCATGACCAAACTCGCTGTCCTCTACTACGAAGCAGCTGCACGCCTGCCGCGCCGGCTGGGACAGGGCCTGCTGCGCAGCCAGCTGATCGTCCGGGTCATGAGCGAGACGATGGCGAAGACCCGGGACAAGCAGCTCCGCCGCTTTGTGCATGCCCAGCACAGCTCCTATTTCTCCGCGTTCGCGGACCGGGAGAGCCTGCTGGAGGCGTTCAAGGCCTCGGTCGGCAGCAACGTCGCCGAAGTGGCCCGCAGCCTCACCCTTCCTGTGCTGCTGATCGCCGGCGAAAAGGACGAGATCGCCACGCTGCCGGACCAGCACACCCTGCTGGCCCTGCTGCCGGACGCCCGCCTTGACGTCATCCCCGGCGTCGGCCACCTGATCCACTACGAAACCCCGGAACCCGCCGCGGGTTTCATCCGTCGCTTCCTGAAGGACCATTCCGCGTGAAAATCATCATCGATGCCCGCTTCACCCGGCTGGACCACCATGACGGCATCAGCCGCTACGGCGCCAGCCTGATCGCGGCCACCTCCAAAATCGCCGACGTCTCCATGCTGATCAGCGACGTCCGCCAGCTGGCCCTGTTGCCGGACGTGCCGTACACCCTGATCAACAGCCCGCTGTCCCCGGCCGAGTTGTTCGTCGCCGGCACGGTCAACAAACTCGGCGCCGACGTCGTGGTGTGCCCGATGCAGACCATGGGCAGCTGGGGCCGGAAGTACCCGCTGGTGCTGACCCTGCATGACCTGATCTACTACGAGCACCCGGCGCCTCCGGGCTTCCTGCCGGCTCCCGTCCGGGTCCTCTGGCGCCTCTACCACAAGGCGTTCTGGCCGCAGCGCCTCCTGCTGAACCGGGCGGACGTCGTCGCGACCATCAGCTCCACGACGGCAGCGCTGATCGCAAAGTACCGGCTGACCCGGTGCCCCGTCCGGATCGTGGGCAACGCCCCGCAGCACGGCCACACGCCGCGGGACCCCGGGGCCGGAGCGGACAAAACGCTGCTCTACATGGGCTCCTTCATGCCGTACAAGAACGTGGAGACCATGATCAGGGGCATGGCGGAGCTCCCGGACATGAGCCTGCACCTGCTCAGCCGGATCACCCCCGAACGCCGGGCGGAACTTGAGGCCCTGGCACCGGCCGGCGCGCACATCGTCTTCCACAACGGCGTGACCGACGACGAGTATGAGGCCATGCTGGGACGCACCACCGCCCTGATCAGCCTCTCCAGGGCCGAGGGCTACGGACTGCCCCTCGTTGAAGCCATGTCCCACGGCACCCCCGTGATCGCCAGCGACATCCCGATCTTCCGCGAGGTGGGCGCCGACGCCGTCAGCTACGTCCACCCGGATTCGCCGGCGGAATTCGCCGCCGCCGTGCGGAAACTCGAGGACCCGGACCTGTGGAAGGCCCGTTCCCGCCGCTCGGTGGAGCGTGCCGCGGACTTCAGCTGGGATGAGTCCGCCCGCCGGCTCCTGGACGTGGCCGAAGAGGCCATGGCGCTGCGCACGCGCCACGCCCGGCATCCGAAGGACGCTGGCCGGAAGTAGCCAGGGCGAACAACGACTCCGCACCGCAGTCGCCGCTACGCTGCCGGGGTCGCCGGATGGCAACGGCGACCCGGGCAGCGCACCGGGGACCCCGGGATTTTCCTGCGCGCCTAGAGCACGTCCACACCGTCGAGCCGCAGCTGCACGGGGTCATCGGTCCGTTTTGCGGCAGCGGCGACCTTGACCGCCCGCAGCGCCCGGGTCACGTGTGCGGCCTGGCCGTACGGGATGAACATGAGCGTCCGGACGTCCTCCCCGTTCGCCCCCGCTCCGCTCTGCCCGGGGCCGCCGGCGATCACCAGCGGCGCCGGGCCGGCGGTCCGCAATATGATGCCCTGCTGGGCCAGCTGCTGCTCGACGGCCTGGCCGAAGTGCCCGACGGCGGTCCGGCCCCCCGTGAGGGACGCGACCCGGACCGCCGGGGGCAGCTGAAGTTCCTGGCGCAGGGACAGTTCCCGCTGGGCGTAGCCGGCAGGATCCCAGCGCAGCAGGGCACCGACTCCGGCGGCGTCGTCCGCGGTGATGACCACCAGACCTCCGTCGCCGGCCGGGCGGACGAGGGCCGCGGCGTTGAACCAGCGCCGGACGGCGTCCTCGCCGGCCCGCAGGTTTTCGCGCCGCAGCAGCGAATCGCCGTCGAGCAGCAGTGCCGCCGCGTACCCGCCGGCCGCGACGGGCTCGGCGCCGACCGTGGCCACGACCAGGGCCTTCGAATCCGGTACCGTGGCCAGCACCCGGTCCCCGGACGAGGTGACCACCGGCTTCCCCGGGAAAGCGCGGCCCAGTTCCTCGGCCGTGCGCAGGGCACCCGTGGCGCCCCGCCGCAGCCGGACACCGTTGCAGGTGCCGCAGCGCCAGTCCGGCGCCGGCGTCGAACACCAGCGGCATTGCGGCACGGCGGAGCTTCCGCTCGCCCCGGCGATGGCCAGTGGCCCGCTGCAGGACGTGCAGCGCGCCGGTTCGCGGCAGTTTTCGCAGGCAAGCGACGGCGCGTAACCGGCCCGTGCCACCTGGACCAGGACGGGGCCGCGCTCCAGCCCCTCCTTCGCGGCGCGCCAGGCCGCGCCCGGCAGCCGGGCGATCCTGGCCAGCGGATCGTGTTCGAGTTCGTAGCTGTCCGCGGTGTTCAGCACCCGCGGAACGCTCCGGCGGACGACGGCGCGGTCCGCCTCCACCGGCCACGCCCAGCCCGCCTCGATGAGGCGCTGTGTCTCGGTGCTCCGGGTGTGCGCGGCGAGCAGGCAGGCGGCACCCTCCTGCTCAGCGCGCAGCAGCAGGACTTCGCGGGAGTGCGCGTAGGGTGAGCGCTGCTCAATGTGGAGGTCGTCGCCGTCGTCCCAGCAGACCACGAGGCCCAGATTGTGAACGGGAGCGTAGGCGGCGGACCGGGTGCCGACGGCAACCCCGGCCGCGCCGCTCAGGATCCGCAGGAAGCTGCGGTAGCGCGGGGTCTGGCCGTCGTCGGCGGTGAGCCGGGCGACGTCACCGGCCGGCAGGAGCTGCAGGAGGGCCGCTTCCACCCGGTCCAGGTCGCGGTAGTCGGGTACCACCACGACAGCGCCCCGGCCGGAGAGGCGCACGGCCGCCACGGCCTCGGCGATCAGGCGGGGCCAGCCTCCGGGACCGTAGCCCTGCAGCGCGCTGAGCACGGCGCGCGGCGACTCGCCCGCGTTGAGATGCTGCAGGAAGGCCGGGCCGTTGCGGTACGAAGACCAGCGTGAGGCTTCCAGGCCGGCGGGAATTGCCGGTCCCGCCCCGGCGTCGGGTCCCTCGTCAGCGAAGAGGGACGGATCCAGGACTCCGTCGGGGGCGAGGTCCTTCTCGAGCTTCGCCATCCGCGGCGGCACGGCGACGCGGAGCACGTCGCTGACGCTGCCGGCGTAGCGGGCCGCGACGCGTCCGGCGAGTTCCGCGACGGAGGCCGTCAGGACCGGAACCGGAGAGACCACTTTGTGCAGCGGGACGAGAGGGTGGCCGGCGTCTGATTCCGCCGTCCGGTCGATCAGGTAACCGGCCAGTTCCTGGCCGTTGAACTTGACCTTGACCCGGACGCCGGGCTGCGCCGCGGCATCGAGCCCGGCGGGCACGCTGTAGTCGAAGGGCCGGTCGAGGTGAGGGAGGGCGGATTCCAGGCGAACGCGCGCCACCGGACGCCGGGCGGCAAGGGCCGGGCCGGGCGCTGCGGCGGCGGAACCTGGAAAGCCCTGGAGCAGTGACAGCTGGCGGGGCTCGTCCGAAGCCGCGGCGCCATGGATCTGGCTCATCGCCCGGGTCCTCCCTTCAGCAACAGTTCAGCGCCGGGCACGTAGCGGCCGGCTCAACAAGAATAGCCAGGCCGCCGGTATCGGCGGCCTGGCTACAGCACATCACAGGGCAGTGACACTTTTTCACCACCGCGACTTTTGTCAGGCCCGGTGCCGGCGGATCTCAGGCGTTGAAGAAGGCCTTCAGTTCGTCGACCCGGTCCAGCCGCTCCCAGGTGAAGTCGGGATCCTCGCGGCCGAAGTGGCCGTGGGCCGCGGTCTTGGCGTAGATCGGGCGCTTGAGGTCGAGGGCGTCGATGATGGCCCGGGGGCGCAGGTCGAAGATCTCGGCGATCGCGGCGCTGATCCTGGCCGGATCAACGGTCTCGGTGCCGAAGGTCTCGACATAGGTTCCCACCGGACGGGCCTGGCCGATCGCGTAGGCGATCTGGATTTCGGCGCGCTTCGCGAGACCGGCAGCGACCACGTTCTTGGCGACCCAGCGCATGGCATAGGCCGCCGAGCGGTCCACCTTGGAGGGGTCCTTGCCGGAGAAGGCGCCGCCGCCGTGGCGTGCCATCCCGCCGTAGGTGTCGACGATGATCTTGCGGCCGGTGAGTCCGGCGTCGCCGACGGGACCGCCGATGACGAAGGCACCGGCGGGGTTCAGGATGTTCCTGGCCCGGGAGATGTCCAGGTTGGACAGTGCCATGACCGGGTCGACGACGTGTGCGGCGAGGTCGGCGCGGAGCTGGTCCAGGCTGGCGCCTTCGGCGTGCTGGCTGGAGATGACGATGGTCTCGACCGAAACGGGCCGGTCGCCGTCGTAGCCGACGGTGACCTGGGTCTTGCCGTCGGGGCGCAGGTAGGCGAGCTCGCCGTTCTTACGGACCTCTGTGAGCCGCTCGGAGAGGCGGTGGGCGAGCCAGATCGGGACCGGCATGTAGGAGGGGGTCTCGTCGCTGGCGTAGCCGAACATCAGACCCTGGTCGCCGGCGCCCTGGAGGTCGTAGTCGTCCTCCTGGCGTCCTTCGCGCGCTTCGAGCGAGTTGAAGACGCCCCCGGCGATGTCATTGGACTGCTGGCCGATCGAAACGGACACACCGCAGCGGGCGCCGTCGAAACCGTTGGCCGAGGAGTCGTAGCCGATGCCCAGGATGGTTTCCCGGACGATCTGCGGGATCTCGACGTAGGCGTCGGTGGTGACTTCGCCGGCGACGTGGACGAGGCCGGTGGTGGCCAGCGTCTCCACGGCAACCCGGGACTCGGGATCCTTGGCCAGCAGGGCGTCGAGGATCGCATCGCTGATCTGGTCGCAGATCTTGTCGGGGTGTCCCTCGGTCACCGATTCGGACGTGAAGAGCCGGAGCGAGGCGGGCGTGGACCCGTGGAAGTCAGGGATGTGCAGCGGTAAAGTCACTCAACTACCTTACTGGTTGGAAAACGGACGTCCGGCGGCGTGTGTCCCCGTGCTAAGGAGACGTTGCTTACGCCGGGCTCAGGCCGGCGGGACAACCCGGCTTAGCTCGGCGCTGATGCGGTCAATCACGGCGGCCGCGACATCGGACTTTGAACCCGACGCCTCCTGGTGTTCGGAGCCGGACCGGGAAAGGATGACTACGGAGTTGGTGTCTTCGCCGAAAACCTTGTCCTGCCCCACGTGGTTGACCACCAGCAGGTCGCACGCTTTGCGCCGCAGCTTGGCCGCGGCGTAGTCCAGGACATCGCCGTCAGCGTCGCCGGTCTCCGCCGCGAAGCCGACGATCAGCTGGTGGCGCGAGGCCGCGTCCCGGACCTCCACGAGTTCGCGCAGGATGTCGGGGTTCCGGACCAGCGAGATGACGGGATCGGCGACGTCGTCGCGCTTCTTGATTTTCGTCCCGGACACATCCGCCGGGCGGAAGTCCGCGACGGCGGCGGCCATGATGATGACGTCGGAGTCCGCGGCCGCGCGCAGGGCCGCCTTGCGGAGTTCCAGGGCCGTTTCGACCGTGACGACGTCGACGCCGGGCGGCGGCGGGACGTCCATGTGGGCGGCCAGCAACCGGACGTCCGCCCCGGCGTCGCGGGCCGCGGCGGCCAGTGCCACGCCCTGTTTGCCGGAGGACCGGTTGCCGAGGAAACGGACGGGGTCCAGGGGTTCGCGGGTGCCGCCGGCGCTGATAGTGACGGTGAGCCCGGCCAGCGGCCGCTGCTGCGAGGAAAGTGCGGAAACCGACGCCGGCAGCGGGGCGGTCGCGGGGACCTCCGGCGCACCGGCGAGGGCCAGGGCCGCTGCGAAGATGGCCTCGGGTTCGGGGAGCCGGCCGGGCCCGGAGTCAGATCCGGTCAGCCTGCCGGAGGCGGGCTCCAGCACGGTGACGCCCCGGCTGCGGAGAGTCCCGACGTTGGCCTGGGTCGCCGGGTGCTGCCACATCTCGGTGTGCATGGCGGGGGCCATCAGCACCGGGCTGCCGCCGGCCATGAGCAGCGTGTTGCTCAGGAGGTCGTTGGCCTGGCCGGTGGCGGCGCGTGCCAGCAGGTCGGCGGTGGCGGGGGCCACCACGATCAGCTCGGTTTCGTGTCCGAGGCGGACGTGGTTGACCGTGTGCACCTCGTCGAAGACGCTGTTGCTGACCGGGTGCCCGGACAGCGCTTCCCACGTGGCGACGCCGACGAAGCGGGTCGCGGCCTCCGTGGGGATGACGGTGACGTCATGGCCGGCTTCAGTAAAAAGCCGGAGGAGCGACGCCACCTTGTAGGCGGCTATCCCTCCCCCGACTCCGAGGACTATGCGCACGTGAGCTCCGCCTGCGTAATTACTCTGCGGGTTCGATCGGCGTGGAAACGAGCTTGCCTTCGTTGATCTCGCGCAGGGCGATGGAGAGCGACTTCTCGTTCAGCTTGGTGTCGACCAGCGGGCCGACATACTCGAAGAGGCCCTCGTGCAGCTGGGCGTAGTAGGCGTTGATCTGGCGTGCGCGCTTGGCGCCGAAAATCACCAGTCCGTACTTCGAGTCGGCGGCCTTCAGCAGATCGTCGATCGGCGGGTTGATGATGCCTTCAAGGTTCGTGGACACGAATTCTCCAAATTCTAACGGGCCGATACGTCCCGGCGCCTAGCGTGGGTTCGGGGTCAGCCCCATGAGTGAAACAAGCTCGTCCGCTGCCCGTCGGACGTCATCATTGATGACGGTGTGGTCAAACTCCGGTTCAGCGGCCAGTTCTAGTTTAGCGGTTTCCAGCCTCTGCTGCTGTTCTTCCGCTGTTTCCGTGCCGCGGCCCACCAGGCGGCGGACCATTTCGTCCCAGCTTGGCGGGGCCAGGAAGACAAACTGGGCGTCCGGGACGGCCTGTTTGACCTGCCGCGCACCCTGCAGGTCGATTTCCAGGAGCACCGAACGGCCGTCGGCGATCGCGGCGTCAACCGTGCTGCGCAGCGTGCCGTAGCGGTTGCGCCCGTGGACCACGGCCCACTCCAGCAGTTCGCCGTTCTCGACGAGGGTATCGAATTCCTCGGCTGACTTGAAGAAGTAGTGGACACCGTCGACTTCACCGGGCCGCGCCGGCCGTGTGGTTGCCGAGACGGAAAGCCAGACGCCGGGATAGTTGTCCCGGATGTAGGTGGACACGGTGCCTTTGCCAACAGCCGTCGGGCCGGCGAGGACTGTCAGTCCCGGTTTCTTGCTCACATATTCCTTCGGGCGGGTTGGGGAGTCAGCGCGGCGGACCGGGCTGCTTGTCGTCTATAAAACCTACCAGCGCCCGGCGCTGGTGAATTCCCAGGCCGCGGACCCGGCGCGATGCCGCGATGCCCAGTTGTTCCATGATCGCAGCGGCACGCACCCGCCCGATGCCGGGCAGGGCCTCCAGCAGTTCGACGATCCTCATCCGGGCGATGGCGTCATCGCTCTCCCCAGCGCTGAGCAGTTCCGCGATTGTCAGCGTCCCTGACTTCAGCCGGTCCTTGGCGGTGGCCCGGGTGGTCCTGGCGGCGGCGGCCTTGCCCAAGGCGTCGGCACGTTCCTGCGGTGTGAGGGGTCGCAAACTCACTGAATGCCTCCCTGCATTGTCGGACGGGCGCTACAAACAGCCTGGCCGGACGAGCCGTAGAGCACCCCGGCTGGTACCGCGGGCTTCTCCTGAACCTACCGTCTGGGAGAGGCAGAAATCAATGGAGCAGCCGCGGCACAGCCTGCCCGAAGCACGAGCCGGGCGCAGCACCCCCGACGTCGGCCCGGCTGCAGTACGCCTGCGGCCGTTCGCCACGAATGGCCGGAACGACGGCCCCCACAGCGGCCACTTGCGTCAAATGGGTGCCCGCCGACGTCGGATGACGGCGGCCGGGGTACCGGGGACCGGTGGCAACCCCAACTCCGTACCCCGGCCCCTCGACGCACGCGACGTGGCCTTTGCGGACTTTGTGGCGTCAGCTAGGCCGCGCGGAGCTCCTCGAGGGTGCGGTTGGCGGCGTCCTGCAGATCCTGGATCCGCGGACCGGCGCCGAGGATGTCCCGGCTGGACGTGCCCAGGACCTGGCCGTAGGCGCTGCCGAAAGTGCGGCGCAAATCCGCCGCCGTGGCGCCCTGCGCACCAAGGCCCGGGGCGAGGATCGGGCCGCGCACCGCGGCGAGGTCCAGGTCGAGGTCCGTGAGCGCCGAGCCGACGGTCGCGCCGACGACGAGGCCGGTTGACCCCAGCTCCCCGCCGTCTTGATCAGCGCCGTACCGGCGGTTCTCGGCGGCGGCCGCCTGGACGATCCGGCGGGCTACGGAGTCCTTGCCGCCGACGTGCTGGACGGAGGCGCCCTCCGGGTTGGAGGTCAGGGCCAGGACGAAGACGCCGCGGCCGGTCTGCGCTGCGCGGTCCAGGGCCGGCCGGAGCGATTCGAAGCCCAGGTAGGGGCTCAGCGTGACTGAGTCCGCGGCCAGGGCGGAACCGTCCCGCAGCCAGGCGTCGGCGTAGGCGGCCATGGTCGAACCGATGTCGCCGCGCTTGGCGTCGGCGATGGTCAGCACGGAGGCCTCCGCCGCGGCGGCGAGGGTGCGCTCCAGCACGGCCATCCCGGCGGAACCGTGGCGCTCATACAGCGCCACCTGGGGTTTGACCGCGGCAGCGAGGCCGCCCACCGCCGCCAGGACGGTGAGCGAGAAGCGCTCCAGCCCGGCGACGTCGTCGTTCAGCCCCCAGGCCGACAGCAGCGCCGGGTGCGGATCGATCCCCACGCACAGCGGACCGCGGTCCGCCATGGCCCGGCCCAGCCGGGAGCCGAAAGACTCCCGACCGGCTGTTGCTGCCTCAGGCTCAGGCATTTTGCGGGGCCGCGATCAGCGAAGCGGCCTGCGCGGCCTGCGATGCGGCCAGTCCTGCGGCGTGCTCCTGCAGGCTCGTGACGGACCATTCGTAGGTGCGCAGCGCCTCGATGGCCTGGACGGCGGCGTTGAACTCGGCCACGGTCGTGATGCACGGGATGCCGATCGACGTCGCTGCGGCGCGCAGTTCGTAGCCGTCGCTGCGGGCTTCGCCGCCCGAGGGCGTGTTGAAGACCATGTCGATCTCGCCGGCGATGATGAGGTCGGCGATGGTGCCTTCGCCTTCGGCGCTGGAGCCCTCGGCGACCTTCCGGACCGGGGTGGCCTGGATGCCGTTGCGGCGGAGCACATCGGCGGTGCCGCCGGTGGAGACGATCTCGAAGCCGAGGTCGGAGAGCCGCTTGACGCCCATGATGACCGAGCGCTTGTCCCGGTTGGCCACGGAGACGAAGATCTTACCCTCCGTGGGCAGCGCGTTGTTCGCGGCGGCCTGGCTCTTCGCGAAGGCGGTGTCGAAGTGCTTGTCGATGCCCATGACCTCGCCGGTGGAGCGCATTTCCGGCCCGAGCAGGGAGTCCACGACCTTGCCCTCGGGGGTCCGGAAGCGGCTGAACGGCAGCACGGCTTCCTTGACCGAGACCGGCGCGTCCAGCGGCAGCGTCGAGCCGTCGCCGGTTTCCGGCAGCATCTTGTAGGCGGTGCGGAGCTGGTTGATGGTGACGCCGGTGCCGATCAGGGCCGCGGCCTTCGCCATCTGGACACCGGTCGCCTTGGACACGAACGGGACGGTGCGGGAGGCCCGCGGGTTGGCTTCCAGGACGTAGAGCACGTCGGAGGCGAGGGCGAACTGGATGTTGATCAGGCCGCGGACGCCCACGCCCTCGGCGATCGCCAGGGTGGCGGTCCGGACGCGTTCCAGCACTTTGTTGCCCAGGGTGATGGGTGGCAGCACGCACGCCGAGTCGCCGGAGTGGATGCCGGCCTCCTCGATGTGCTCCATGATGCCGCCGAGGTACATCTCGGTGCCGTCGTAGAGGGCGTCGACGTCGATCTCGACGGCGTCCTCGAGGAACCGGTCGATCAGCACCGGGTGGTCCGGGGTGATCTCCGTGGCGTTGGCGATGTAGCGGGAGAGGTTGGGCTCGTCGTAGACGATCTCCATGCCGCGGCCGCCGAGGACGTAGGACGGGCGGACCAGCACCGGGTAGCCGATCTCGTCGGCGATCTTCTTGGCGTCGTCGAAGGACACGGCGGTGCCGTTCTTCGGCGAGATCAGCCCGGCCTTGTCGAGCACCCGGGAGAACGCGCCGCGGTGCTCGGCGAGGTCGATCGCTTCCGGGGAGGTGCCGAGGATCGGCACGCCGGCGTCGGCGAGCTGCTGGGCGAGCTTGAGCGGGGTCTGGCCGCCAAGCTGGACGAAGACGCCCATGACGCCGCCGGTGCGTTCCTCGGCCGCGATGACCTCGAGGACGTCCTCCAGGGTGAGCGGCTCGAAGTACAGCCGGGTGGAGACGTCGTAGTCGGTGGAGACGGTCTCGGGGTTGCAGTTGACCATCACGGTCTCGTAGCCGGCCTTGCGCAGTGCCATGGAGGCGTGGACGCAGGAGTAGTCGAACTCGATGCCCTGGCCGATCCGGTTGGGCCCGGAGCCGAGGATGATGATGGACGGCTTGGCGTGCAGCGCCACCTCGTCCTCCTCGTCGTAGGAGGAGTAGTGGTAGGGGGTGTACGCGGCGAACTCCGCGGCGCAGGTGTCCACGGTCTTGTAGACCGGGCGGATGCCGAGGGCCTGCCGGACGCCGCGGACGACGTCCTCGGAGTTGTGCGTCAGGGCGCCGATCTGCTCGTCGGAGAAGCCGTGGCGCTTGGCCCGCTTCAGCATGTCCGGGGTGAGGGCGGCGGCTTGGCGGATTTCAACCGAGATCTCATTCAGCAGCTGGAGCTGGTCCAGGTACCAGGGGTCGATCTTGGTGGCTTCGAAGAGCTGTTCCACGGTGGCCCCGCCGAGGAGGGCACGCTGGACCTGGTGCAGGCGTTCGGTGGTGGGCCGCTTGGACTTCTCGATCAGCTCCGGGACTTCCCATTCCGGGACGTGGCTGAAGTCGAGCTGGGAGCCCTTCTGCTCGAGGGACCGCAGCGCCTTCTGCAGGGCCTCGGTGAAGTTCCGGCCCATGGCCATGGCCTCGCCCACCGACTTCATGGTGGTGGTCAGCGTGGGGTCCGCGGCCGGGAACTTCTCGAAGGCGAAACGCGGGACCTTCACCACGACGTAGTCCAGGGTCGGCTCGAAGGACGCCGGCGTCTTCTGTGTGATGTCGTTGGGGATCTCGTCGAGGGTGTAGCCCAGCGAGAGCTTGGTGGCGATCTTGGCGATCGCGAAGCCGGTGGCCTTGGAGGCGAGGGCGGAGGACCGGGAGACGCGCGGGTTCATCTCGATCACGACGACGCGGCCCGTGTCGGGCTCGACGGCGAACTGGATGTTGCAGCCGCCGGTGTCGACGCCGACTTCGCGGATGACGGCGATGGAGATGTCGCGCAGGCGCTGGTATTCGCGGTCCGTGAGGGTCAGGGCCGGGGCGACCGTGATCGAGTCGCCGGTGTGCACGCCGACCGGGTCGAAGTTCTCGATGGAGCAGACGACCACGACGTTGTCGTTCTTGTCGCGCATCATCTCGAGCTCGTATTCCTTCCAGCCCAGGATGCTCTCTTCGAGCAGCACCTCGGACGTGGGGCTGTACTGCAGCCCCTGGCCGACGATCCGGCGGAGGTCGTTCTCGTCGTAGGCGAGGCCGGAGCCGAGGCCGCCCATGGTGAAGGAGGGCCGGACCACCATCGGGTAGCCGAGGTCCCCGGCCGCGGTGAGGGCCTCGCCGATGGTGTGGATGATGTGGCTGCGGGCCGACTCGGCGCCGCAGCGTTCCACAACGCCCTTGAACTTTTCGCGGTCCTCGCCGAGCTCGATCGCGGCGATGTTGGCGCCGATGAGCTCCACGTTGTACTTCTCCAGCACGCCGTTCTTGTCCAGTGCGATGGCGGTGTTGAGGGCGGTCTGGCCGCCCAGGGTCGGCAGGATCGCGTCCGGGCGTTCCTTGGCGATGATCTTCTCGACCACCTCGGGGGTGATCGGCTCGATGTACGTGGCGTCGGCAAACTCGGGGTCGGTCATGATGGTGGCCGGGTTGGAGTTGACGAGGATGACGCGGAGGCCTTCCTCCTTGAGGACGCGCAGTGCCTGGGTGCCGGAGTAGTCGAATTCGGCCGCCTGGCCGATCACGATCGGGCCGGAACCGATGACCAGGACGCTCTTAAGGTCAGTTCTCTTGGGCATTACTTCTTGTCCTCAGTCTTGGATTCGGTGGAGGTCTTGGTGTCTGTCTCTGTCTCTGAAGAAGAGTCCGCCATCAGCTGGATGAAGCGGTCGAAGAGGTAGGCGGCGTCGTGCGGGCCGGAGGCGGCCTCGGGGTGGTACTGCACCGAGAAGGCGGGGATGTCCAGGCAGGACAGGCCCTCCACGACGTCGTCGTTGAGGCTCACATGGCTGACCTCGACGCGGCCGAAGCGCTCCTCGGGGGCCTGCGTGGCGCCATCGAGCGGGGCGTCGACGGCGAAGCCGTGGTTCTGCGAGGTGATCTCGACCTTGCCGGTGCGGCGGTCCATGACGGGCTGGTTGATGCCGCGGTGGCCGTAGCGCAGCTTGTAGGTCCCGAACCCCAGCGCGCGGCCCAGGATCTGGTTGCCGAAGCAGATGCCGAAGTACGGGATCTTCTCGTCGAGGACCGAGCGGAGCAGCTTGACCTGGTTGTCGGCGGTCGCGGGGTCGCCCGGGCCGTTGGACATAAAGAAGCCGTCGGGGTGGAGCGCCTGGACATCGGCCAGGGTGGCCGTGGCCGGCAGGACGTGCACCCGGACGCCGCGCTCGGCGAAGCGGATGGGGGTCATCCGCTTGATGCCGAGGTCGATCGCGGCGATGCTGAACCGCGGTTCGCCGTCCCAGCCCCAGTCCTTGGGCTCCACGGTGTAGGCCTCGTCGACGCTGACTTCCTCGGCAAGGCGTGAGCCTTCCATCGGGGCACTCGCCAGGACGGTGTCCACAAGCTCCTTGTCGGTGGCGCGGGCGGCGTCGCCGGAGAAGATCCCGGCGCGCATGGTCTTGTGCTCGCGCAGGTGGCGGGTGATGGCGCGGGTGTCCACGCCCTGGATGCCGACGATGCCCTGCTCGAGAAGCTCATCGTCCAGCGACCGTTCGGAGCGCCAGTTGGAAGGGCGCCGGGCGGCGTCGCGGACGATGTAGCCGGCCACCCAGATCCGCCGGGACTCGGCGTCGTCCTTGTTCACACCGGTGTTGCCGATGTGCGGGGCGGTCTGAACGACCAGCTGGCGGGCGTAGGAGGGGTCCGTGATGGTTTCCTGGTAACCGGTCATGCCGGTCGCGAAGACGGCCTCGCCGAGGGCGGTTCCGGTGGCGCCGTAGCTGGTGCCGCGGAAGATCCGGCCGTCCTCGAGGACGAGTACGGCGGGGCTGGATGCTGCTGCAGCGGGTGCAGTGTCGTTTGATGTCACTGCTTCTTCAATCACTTCGTTGGATTCCGTCACGTCGTTACTTTCCACTATCGGCATTGGCCTGGGGGGCCGCGGGGATCAAATCTTGCAGGGCGGTGAGGAGGATGGTTTTGTCGTCGGCGTGCCGGGTGCGGAACCCGGAATCCAGTTCGCGGGCGCCCAGCATCCAGCTGAGCACCAGCAGCCCGTCCTTTTCGACGAACTTTCCGGCCATGCCGCTTTCCTGCCGCACCCCGGTGAGGCTGGCGGCCGGGATGAAGACCGGGCCGGCGCCGGAGCGGTCGAACAGCACGCCTTCCGGGTGGACGCTGAGTTCGGCGTTGGTGCGCAACCCTAAGTTGTGGACCGCGATGCGGTCCAGCCAGTCACCGGCGGTGGTGGTGGCGACGTACTGGCCGTCCGCGACGGCCAGCGCCGCCCCCAGTTCCGTGGGGATCTCCGGTAGCGGGTCGACGTCGGCCTGGCGGCGCAGGCGGTTCCGCCAGCCGAACCAGATCAGGACAAGGGCCAGGCCAATCAGGACCAGCGTGAAGAGCAGCGAAAGTTCCTTGACCATCAGTTGCGGCCCGCCACTGCGGTCCCGGGCAGCTCAGCCTGTTCCGGGAGCCAGCGGTACGGTGTGTTGAGCTTGCCGTTGAGGACGGTGGGGTGGCCCTTGAAGAACGTCGCCACCACCTTGCCGGGAAGTTCCCGGCCGGCAAACGGAGAGTTACGGCCCATGGTTGCCATCTTAGAAGGGTCAACGGTCCAGCGCGCAGCCGGGTCCACGAGTGTGACGTTGGCGGGTTCGCCGGCGTTGAGCGGCCGGCCCTGGTCCTCGAGCCGGCCGATCGCGGCCGGCGCGGTGGAGGTGACCCGGGCAAAGTCGGCCCAGCCCATCAACCCGGTTTCGATCATGGTGTGCTGCACCACTGACAGCGCCGTTTCCAGCCCGGTCATGCCCATGGCGGCCTGCGCCCACTCACATTCCTTGTGCTCGCTGGGGTGCGGCGCGTGGTCGGTGCCGACGACGTCGATCGTGCCGTCGGCCAGCGCGGCGCGCAGGGCCTGGACGTCGGCGTCGGTGCGCAGCGGCGGGTTGACCTTGTAGACCGGGTCGTAGCTCCGGGCGAGCTCGTCCGTGAGCCAAAGGTGGTGCGGGGTGACCTCGGCCGTGACGTTGACGCCGCGGGACTTGGCCCAGCGGATGATCTCCACGGACCCTGCGGTGGAAACATGGCAGACGTGCAGCCGGGAGCCGACATGCTGGGCCAGGAGCACATCGCGGGCGATGATGCTTTCCTCGGCGACGGCGGGCCAGCCGGTGAGGCCGAGGACAGCGGAGACCTCGCCCTCGTTCATCTGCGCACCGGCGGTGAGCCGGGGCTCCTGCGCGTGCTGGGCCACGACGCCGTCGAACGCCTTGACGTATTCCAGCGCCCGGCGCATCAGCACGGGGTCGTGCACGCAGATGCCGTCATCGGAGAAGACCCGGACGTGCGCGCGGGAGTCTGCCATCGCGCCGAGTTCGGCGAGCTGCTCCCCCGCGAGGCCGACCGTGACGGCACCCACCGGGCGGACGTCCACCCAGCCGGCGGTGCGCCCCAGGGTGAGGACCTGTTCGACGACGCCGGCGGTGTCCGCCACCGGTGTGCTGTTGGCCATCGCGTGCACGGCCGTGTAGCCGCCCAGGGCCGCGGCGCGGGTGCCTGTTTCAACCGTTTCGGCGTCTTCGCGGCCGGGTTCGCGCAGGTGGGTGTGGATGTCCACCATGCCGGGCAGCGCCACGAGTCCGGCGGCCTCAATGACGGTCGCGTCGTCGGCTGAAAGGTTACGGCCGCGTTCGGCGATGATCCCGTCGCGGATCAGGAGGTCTTCGGGGGCTCCGCCGAGGATGGCTGCGCCGCGGATCAGGTAGGCGCCGGTGGCTGCGTCCTGGTGCTGTGATGCCATTAGTGGCTCTCCTTGGTGGCGTGGGCGGAGGTGTTCTCTGCCGGGGGGAAAGGGGCGTTGCCGGTGTGGCCCGCCGGTTCGCGGGTGTCCCCGGAGAGCAGCAGGTAAAGGGCCGCCATCCGGATGGACACGCCGTTGCGGACCTGCGCCAGCACCGTGGACCGGGGTGAGTCGGCCGCGGCGGAGGAGATCTCCAGGCCGCGGTTCATCGGACCGGGGTGCATGATGATCGTGTCCTTCAGGCCCAGGCTGTCCAGGGCACGGAGCCGGTTGTCGTCGAAGCCCCAGCGGCGCGAGTATTCGCGGGTGGTCGGGAAGAAGGAGGCGTTCATCCGTTCGCCCTGGACGCGCAGCATCATCATCGCGTCGACGCCCCGGGCAAGGGTTTCATCGAGGTCGTAGCTGACGCTGCACGGCCATTTTTCGACGCCGATCGGCAGCAGCGTGGGCGGGGCGACCAGGGTGACCTCGGCGCCGAGGGTGCGCAGCAGCCAGACGTTGGAGCGCGCCACGCGGGAGTGCAGCACGTCGCCGGCGATCGCGACCCGCATGCCTCGGAGGTCGGCACCAATGGACGGGGTGCCGGCCAGCCTGGACCAGTGCCGGCGCATGGTGAAGGCGTCCAGCAGCGCCTGGGTGGGGTGTTCGTGGGTGCCGTCGCCGGCGTTGATGACGGCGGCGTCGATCCAGTCCGTGGCGGCGAGCCGGTGCGGGGCGCCGGAGGCCCAGTGCCGGATGACGACGGCGTCGGCCCCCATCGCGGACAGCGTCTGGGCCGTGTCCTTGAGGGACTCGCCCTTGGAGACGGAGGAACCCTTCGCGGCGAAGTTGATGACGTCGGCGGAGAGCCGTTTGGCGGCGGCTTCGAAGGAGATCCGGGTGCGCGTGGAGTCCTCGAAGAACAGGTTGACGACCGTCCGGCCGCGCAGGGTGGGAAGCTTTTTGACCTCCCGCTCGCCCACGGCCGCCATTTCCTCGGCGGTGTCGAGGATGCGGATGGCGTTGGACCGGCTCAGGTCTTCGGTGGAGAGCAGGTGCCTCATGCGGTGGCCTCGATGACCACTTCGTTGACGGGCACGCCGTCAATTCCCCCGCTGCCGGCGGAGTCGGTTTCCGCGAGCCGGACCCGGACTTTCTCCGCAGAGGAAGTGGGGAGGTTCTTGCCGACGTGGTCGGCGCGGATGGGCAGTTCCCGGTGGCCGCGGTCGATCAGCACGGCGAGCCGGACGATCCGCGGACGGCCGAGGTCGATGATCGCGTCGAGGGCGGCCCGGATGGTCCGGCCGGAATACAGGACGTCGTCGATCAGAACCACCACCTTGTTGTCGATGCCGGTGCGGGGGAGCTGGGTGGGGTACGGCGGCCGCATGGCCTGGTGGGAGAGGTCGTCGCGGAACATGGTCACATCCAACTGGCCAACGATCGCGGCGGGGTCCACAGTGGGATCCGCAGCGGCAATCTTGGCGGCGAGCCGGACGGCGAGCGGGTAGCCCCGCCGCGGGATGCCAAGCAGGACCAGGTCCTGGGAGCCCTTGTTGGATTCAAGGATCTCATGGGCGATACGAGTGAGTGCACGGTCGATGTCCGCCTGGTTCAGTACCACTCGGGTGAGTACAACCTTGGCCGGAACCGGTGCTTCTGGAACAGAAGTCAACGCTCGTCTCCCCTTTCCCCGCCTCACGGGACGGAATTAAAAAAGGATTGTTTGCGCTCCCAAATTACCACAGCGGCACTGACGCCCCGGTGCTGCCGGCATGCGTTTAACCTCACACGCACATAGGCTCGGGTTCATGACGACGAACGAGCCGCGGCCGGAGCCAGAGCACCCCGGCTACTCCCCCGGCGGCCGGGGGCCGCTTCCCCAGCAGGCGAACCCGACCTGGCTGGGCCACGTCCAGCCGGAGTACTACCAGCGGCCGCCGGCCAACGGCCAGGGCCGGTTCCAGCCGGTCCTCCCGCCCGTGCTTCCGCAGGTCCGGGCAGGGCGACGCTCCGCCGGGGTTGCCGGGCTCGTGGTGGCCGGCGGGTTCCTCGCGTTCATGAGCCTGTTCCTGGTGCTGCCCTTCCTGCTGGGCAGCACCGGAATCTCCGGGTTTGTCATCGGCTTCGCCGCCTCGCTGGTTCCGCTGGCGACCGTCCTGCTGACGGTGCGCTTCATCGACCGCTGGGAGCCTGAACCGAAGCCGCTGCTGCTGTTCGCCTTTGTCTGGGGAGCAGTCGTCTCGATTGCGGTGACGATGCTGATCCAGCCCTACTTCTCGCTCGTCGCGGGGCCTGCCTCCGGACTGGACTACACAACGTTCGCCGTGACGGTCCAGGCGCCGGTCGTGGAGGAATTCGCCAAGTCCCTGGGTCTGCTGCTGCTTCTGCTCTTCGCCCGGAAACACTTCGACGGGCCGGTGGACGGTGTGGTGTTCGCCTTTACGATTGCGGCCGGCTTCGCGTTCACCGAGAATATCCTCTACTTCGGCCGCGCGATCGCCGAATCTTCCGACCCCGGCACGGATCTCGCGGTGGTCTTCTTCCTGCGCGGGGTCATGTCACCCTTCGCCCACGCCATTTTCACGGGCACCACCGGGCTGATCATGGGCCTTGCCGCGCGCCGCTGGCATAACGGCCTGTCCGTGCTCGCGTTCGCCGTCGGCCTCGTGCCCGCGATGCTGCTGCACAGCGGCTGGAACAGCATGGGCCGGAACTTCCTGGGCCAGTACCTGCTGGTCCAGGTCCCGATCTTCCTGCTGGCGGTCCTGGTGATTGTGCTGCTGCGGGTCGCGGAGCGGAGGCTCACGCGCCAGCGGCTCAAGGAATACGCGGCTGCGGGCTGGTTCACGGGGTCCGAGGTGGACATGCTGGCCACCAGCGCCGGCCGGCGCTCTGCCCTGCGCTGGGCGGACTCCATCGGCCGGGGCCCGCAGATGAAGGCCCTGCTCCGTGCCGCCACCCAGCTCGCCTTCACCCGGCAGCGGATCCTCAGCGGCCGGGACGTGCCCGCGCACCAGCTCGACGAGCGGAACCAGCTCGCCGGGATCAGTGCCCTCCGGGCCGCCGTCGTCTGCTGAGCGCAACAGGGCAAGCCAGGGGACGAAAGAACCCCGCCCAGGGTGAGCCGGGCGGGGTTCTTTGTGGAGCGTGGCGGGTCAGGCGAGCAGCGAGGGCTTCAGCTGCTGCAGGCGGCCCAGCAGGCCGTTGATGAACGACGGCGACTCGTCCGTGGAGAGGGTCTTGGCCAGCGCCACGGCCTCGCTGACGGCGACGCCATCGGGCACGTCGTCGTTGTAGAGCAGCTCCCAGGTGCCGATCCGCAGGATGATGCGGTCCACCGAGGGCATCCGCTCCAGGGTCCAGCCCTGCGAGTAGGTTTCCAGGAATTCGTCGATGGCGGCCTGATGGGAGACCACACCTTCGACAATTTCAAGGGTGTACGGATTGACGATCTGGTCCGTCTGCTCCCGGCGGGACTTCAGTACATCAAACGCCGACACGGAACGCTGTTCCGCCTCGAAGAGAACATCCAGGGCCCGGTTACGGGCCTTACCGCGTGCACTCACTAGTCGTTGACCCGGCCGAGGTAGCTGCCGTCACGGGTGTCGACCTTGACCTTGGTGTTGTTCTCCACGAACAGCGGAACCTGGATCTCATAGCCCGTTTCGAGGGTGGCAGGCTTGGTGCCGGCCGAGGAGCGGTCGCCCTGCAGGCCCGGCTCCGTGTAGGTGATCTCGAGCACGACGCTCGGGGGCAGCTCGATGTAGAGCGGGTTGCCTTCGTGGATGGCGATGTTGACCATCTGGTTCTCGAGCATGAAGTTGGTGGCGTCACCGACCGTTGCACCCGGAACGGTGAGCTGGTCGAAGTCGGTCGTGTCCATGAACACGAAGTCGGCGCCGTCCTGGTACAGGTACTGGTAGTCGCGGCGGTCAACCGTGGCCGTCTCGATCTTGAGTCCGGCGTTGAAGGTCTTGTCGACGACCTTGCCGGACATCACGTTGCGCATCTTGGTGCGCACAAACGCGCCACCCTTGCCGGGCTTGACGTGCTGGAACTCAATGATGTTCCAGAGCTGGCCCTCAAGCTTAAGGACGGTTCCGTTCTTGATGTCGTTAGTGGTTGCCACAGTATCCTCAGGTTTCTTTGTTGACTGGTTCTAGCCGCCAGCCGCTTATGCCAGGCCGGCATGCCGATCCGGCCCGCCAGCGCGTATTTATCAAAAATCCAAAAACCATTCTACCGGTTATGCGGGTCAGTCGAGATCCAGCACATTCCGCGCCCGCTGCAGCGCCACCGTGGAGGCGTAGATCAGGGCCGCGTCGGCCGACCCGGCGACGCGCAGGTCGAGGGCTTCGGCGAAGCATTCGACGGCGGCCGCAATGTTGCCGCTGGCGAAATAGCACCGTCCGAGGTGCTGGCGGATGCGCGCCTCGTCCGGCGTTCCCCGCGTCTCCGCCAGCAGTTGGCGGAACAGTTCAACGGCCCGGTCAAGCCGGTGGGAGACCCGCAGGACGTCGGCTTCGAAGATCCGCAGGCGCAGCGAGGAGGGGTCCTTGTACCGGGCTTCGGCGAGCAGTCCGGCGGCTTCAGCAGGGTGCCCTTCGACGAGGCGCACGAAGATCAGGTCACCCGGGTCGGTCGAGGCGGCCAGCGCATCGGCGACAGCGTCCTCGTTGACGATTTGCGGCACCAGGCTGTCCGGGTTGATTTTGATCCCCGGAAACCCTGCATCTGGCCAGTCACTGGTGCCGCCTGGGACGAAAGGCATCAGGAGGCAATCTCCTGGTATGCGGCGAACAGCAGCGAGGTGTCCGGGACGTCGAGGATCCCGGGGCGTGCCACGCCGTCGAGCACCACGAAGCGCAACAGGTCCCCGCGGGACTTCTTGTCCCGCCGCATGCCGTCGAGCAGGGCCTGCCAGCGGTCGCGCCGGTACGTAATGGGCAGCCCGAGGCTTTCCAGGATGGTGCGGTGCCGGTCGGCGTCGGCGTCGCTGAGGCGGCCGACGCTGCGGGCAAGTTCCGCGGCGAACATCATGCCGACGGAGACGGCGGCGCCGTGGCGCCAGGAGTAGCGCTCGGCGAGTTCGATCGCGTGGCCCAGGGTGTGGCCGTAGTTGAGGATTTCGCGCTGGCCGGTTTCCTTGAGGTCCTCGGAAACGACCCGGGCCTTCACCGAAATGGCGCGTTCGATGAGTTCCCGGACGGCGTCCGAACGGGGATCGGCGACGGCGGCCGGGTCCTTTTCGATCAGGTCGAGAATGGCGGGGTCGGCGATGAAGCCGCACTTGATGACCTCTGCCATGCCGGAGATCATCTCGTTCTTCGGCAACGTGTCCAGGGTGTCGAGGTCCGCGAGGACACCGGCAGGCGGGTGGAAGGCGCCGACGAGGTTTTTGCCTTCGGCGGTGTTGATCCCGGTTTTTCCGCCGACGGCGGCGTCGACCATGCCGAGCAGGCTCGTGGGCATGTGGATGACTTTGACACCGCGCAGCCAGGTGGCGGCCACGAAGCCGGCCAGGTCGGTCACGGCCCCGCCGCCGACGGCGACGACAGCGTCCGAGCGGGTGAAGTCATTCTGCCCCAGCACCTGCCAGCAGAAGGAGGCCACCTCAATGTGCTTGCCTTCCTCGGCGTCGGGGATCTCGGCGGTGAGCGCCGTGAAGCCTGCGGAGGCGAGTTCTTCCCGGACGGTGTCGCCGGTGAGGCGCAGCGCGCGGGGGTGGATGACGAGGACGCGTTTGACCCGCTCGCCCAGCAGGCCGGGCAGGCTGGCCAGCAGGCCGCGGCCCACCACGACGTCGTAGTTCTCACCGGGCGTCTGCCCGGTGACCTTGATGACGGTTGATTCGGTGATCACTTTTCAACTTCCTTTGTCGCCGCTGTCGCGGCTACGGCAGCGGTTAGCGCCGCGGCGTACGTGCGCAGCGCATCTTCAAGCCGTTGCGCGATCTCCGGCACGGATCCGTTCCGCACATCGATGACCAGGTCGGCCAGCCGTTCGTAGACCGGCCGCCGGGTGGCGAACAGCGTCTTCCATCGTTCCATGGCGTCTCCGGCCAGCAGCGGCCGGCCGGAGTTCCTGCTGATCCGTTCCGCCACGGTGTCCGCGTCGCATTCGAGGTAGACCACGGTGCAGTGCCCCAGCAGCTGCTGGGTGCCGGAGTCCAGCACGGCGCCGCCGCCCAGGGAAATGACCGTATTGCTGCCGTACGCGTCTTCGATGGCGCGTGCGGCGGCCCTGGCTTCGAGCTCACGGAAGGCGTGCTCACCGCGGCTGGCGAAGATCTCCGCGATGGAACCGTGGTTTGCCACCACCACGACGTCGGTGTCCACGAACGGCGCTCCCAGCTGCTGGGCAAGCTGGTGTCCGATGGCTGATTTTCCGACCGCCATCGGCCCGATCAGGGCGATGGGCCGGGCAGACGTCCTGGCCGGCACTGCCGGCATTTCGGCCGGCACTACTGGCCGATCGAGTCCAGGGACGCCGGAATGTTGTCCAGATAACCCTTGATGTTGCGGGCGGTTTCCTGCACGGAATCGCCGCCGAACTTTTCCGTTACCGCCTCGGCCAGGACGAGGGCCACCATGGCCTCGGCGACGACGCCGGCCGCGGGGACCGCACAGACGTCGGAGCGCTGGTGGTGGGCCTTGGCGGCTTCGCCGGTGCTGACGTCGACGGTCCTGAGGGCGCGGGGAACCGTGGCGATCGGCTTCATCGCGGCGCGGACGCGCAGCACGTCGCCGATGCTCATGCCGCCTTCGATGCCGCCGGCGCGGTTGGAGGTGCGGACGATCCTGCCGGCGGCGTCCTTGACGATCTCGTCGTGGGCGGCCGAGCCGCGGCGGGACGCGGTGAGGAAGCCGTCGCCGACCTCAACGCCCTTGATGGCCTGGATGCCCATGAGGGCAGCCGCGAGCCGTGAATCGAGGCGGCGGTCCCAGTGGACGTAGCTGCCGAGTCCCGGCGGGAGTCCGTAGGCGAGGACCTCGACGACGCCGCCCAGGGTTTCGCCTTCCTTGTGCGCGATGTCGACCTCGGCCACCATGGCGTCGGAGGTTTCGCGGTCGAAGCAGCGCAGCGGGTCGGCGTCGAGGGCCAGGACGTTGGCCGGGACCGGCAGCGGCCGGCCTTCCGGGACCGCGGTGCTGGCGATCGACACCGTGTGGGAGACCAGTTCGATGCCGAGCTGCTTGAGGAATGCGGAGGCGACGGTGCCGAGGGCCACGCGGGTTGCCGTTTCGCGGGCGCTGGCGCGCTCCAGCACGGGACGCGCCTCGTCAAAGCCGTATTTCTGCATGCCGGTGAAGTCCGCGTGGCCGGGCCGGGGCCGGGTCAGCGGGGCGTTGCGGGCCTGGTCGGCGAGGATTTCCGGGTCCACGGGGTCGGCAGACATGATCTGCTCCCACTTGGGCCACTCGGTGTTGCCGACCTGGATGGCGACAGGGCCACCCTGGGTGATGCCGTGGCGGACTCCGCCGAGGATCGTGACGACGTCCTGCTCAAACTTCATCCGCGCGCCGCGGCCGTAGCCGAGCCGGCGGCGGGCCAGCGAATCGGCGATCTGGGCGCTGGTGAGTTCCACACCGGCGGGCACGCCTTCAATAATTCCGACCAGGGCCGGCCCATGGGATTCTCCGGCAGTCAACCAACGCAACATAAAGTCCATCCTGCCATGTAAGGCGGTTAGAACACCCGTCGGGGCGCCCCGACTGCGTCACACATCACATCTATGACTTCGGCCGGCACGGCCTCGCCCAGGCCCGTGAAATGCCGGACCTGTTCCACGGCCTGGTAGATGAGCATCTCGAGTCCGGGGACCACGGTGCCGCCGGCTTCCTGCCAGGCGGCGGCGATCCGGCTGGGCCAGGGATCATAAGCAACGTCCAGCAGCACGCCGGGCCGGGCAACCGGGGCGTCGCGGGACGGCTCCCCTGCGCGCTGCGCAAAGAATTGCGTCAGCTCCCCGGCCAGTGGATCGGCGGCCCGGGGCGGCAGCGTGGAGATCACGACGTCGGCCCGTCCGACGGCGGCAGCCGCTCCGCCCAGGGGGAGGACCCGGACGGGAAGGCCGATAGCGTCAGCGGCCGCTCGCGCCTGGGCGGCGCGTGTGACATCGCGGACGAAAATGTCGGCGGCCGGCGCGCCCAGGTCCTTCAGCGCGGCGATGGCAGCGGCCGAGGTGCCGCCCCCGCCGAGGACGACGGCGGTGGGCGCGGATGCGGCGCCCGCGTGGCGGAGCGCGTTGACGATTCCGGCGACGTCGGTGTTGTAGCCGACCAGGCGGGTGGGGCCGGCGCCGGCTCCCGGGCGTTCGAACGCGACCGTGTTCACGACACCGAGCTCGCGGGCCACGCCGCGGACCTCATCGACTTCGCGGACCATGGCGGACTTCAGCGGCATGGTCACCGACAACCCGCGCCAGCTCTCCCCCTGCCGCAGGTCCTCCCGGACACGGGCCATAAAGTCCGGCAGCGCATCTTCGGTCACGTCGACCGCAGCGTAGTCCAGCTCCACGCCAAGGTGGGCGTAGGCGGCCCGGTGCAGCGCCGGAGACTTCGAATGGCTGATCGGGTGCCCGAGCACGCCGGCCCTGGGCGTCATACGCAGCGTCCGGGGTTGGCCTCACACCAGGCGTTGTACTTGGCCACGTAGGTGTTGTGCTCCGCCAGCGTCTTGGAGAACAGGGTTTCCTTGGTGTCCAGGTTAATCGTCACCCAGTAGAGGTATTCGTTGGCCTTGGGCTTGGCCGCCGCGTCGATCGCCGTCTTGCCCGGCGAACCGATCGGCCCTACCGGCAGCCCCTGGTTCGCATAGGTGTTGTACGGGTTGGACTTGTCGGTTTTCTGGATCTCGTCGATGTGGAAGCTCTTGATGCCGAGCCCATAGGTCACCGTGGCGTCGGACTGGATCAGCCCGTTCGTCTCGGTGTTGTTGGGCTTGAGGCGGTTGTAGATCGCACCGGCCACATCGCCGTATTCCGCCTGGCCGCCCTCGGCCTGGACGATGCTGGCGACGGTGACGACGTCGTACTGCTTGGCCGGATCCGTCACTCCCTGGGACTTGAGCTCGTCCAGGGTGGTGTTCACGAGCTTCTGCAGCACGTCCTTCGCCGGGGTGCCGAGCGGGAACCGGTACTCGCCGGGAGCGAGGAAGCCTTCGAGGTTCTTGGCCTTGGCCGGCACACCGAACTGGGCCGGTGATTCATTGAGCGCCTTGAGTTCGGCGACGGGCACACCGCTGCCCTCAGAGATGGCCTGGAGCGATTCGCCGATTCGCAGCCCGGCGCTGAGGGCGAAGTACATGACCTTGCCCTTGTCCTTGTTCAGCAGGATCGCCACGGCGTCGGAGTTCTTCATTTCAGTGCGCATGGTGAAGTCGCCGGGAGCCAGCGCCCCGCCGGAGGCCACGAATTCCTTCAGGAAAGTGTCGGCGTTCGCCACGACCTTCTTTTCCTGGAGCTGGGTGGCTACGGACTTCGGCCCTGAGCCCGGCGGCACCGTGATGACGATCTCGCCGGTTCCGGGACCGGGGTAGTCGGCCACCGTGTCCCCGCCCAGCAGGGGCTTCAGGAACTGCGCGCCGACGGCGACTGCCACGACGAAGACCGTCAGCGTCAGTAACAGCGCCAGGAAGCGGCGCCGGCGGCGGACCTTTTTGGACGGGCCCTTGGTCGTACGGATGGCGGCACCTCCGGCCAGCACCACGCGGCCGTCTTCCCCGTGCTGGTAACCGGCAGGGTTGTCGTCGGCAGGGTTGTCGTCGGCAACGTGGTAGTCGGCAGCGTGGCCGTCCGCGCCGTCGTACACGTAGTGGTCGTCGTCGGGGTGGCCGTCGTGGGGCTCAGCGTCATGGTGGAGTTCGTAGCCGGGCGGAACGTCTGCTTCGTGGCGGATGGCGTCCGCGTGGGCAACACCGCCCGCGTACTCGTGGACGGGTTCGTAGTGCACGGGCTCCTCGTGCACGGCCCCGCGCACGGGCTCCTCGTGCACGGTGGGGGCTGCCGCGGGCAGCTCCGGCGCGTCGGCTGCCGTGACGGGCTCGGGCGTGATGGGTTCCGCCAAGACGGGGGCATCAGTTTCGGGGGCGGAATCATACCGGGCGCGGGGCCCAGCGGCCGGGGTGTCCCCGCCGGTCTCGAAAGCCTGCGCCGGGATAACGTCGTGTCCCTGGGTCGCCTGGACCTTCTCCTGGGCCCTGAGCTCCTTGCGCGTCAGCGGTCGGCCGGCGCCGCCGGAGGAGTCGTCACTGTTGACCGGGCTCACTGTAGCCTTCCATTTTGGGCAGAATGCGTGGTGCAGAATGCTCGTCTAGTGCCGGGCCGGCCTGTGCGCCATCCCCGGTTGGCCCCGGTGCAGACTCCGCGTATACGCGGCTTCCGACCTCCGTTCCCCTGGCCTTTTGCATATCGATCGCATGCTGCAGGATACCTGCGGCCGCAACCTGATCAACTACCTTACGGTGCTTCCGGCTGCTCATGCCAGCTTCGTGCAGGTGCCGGTGGGCCGACACCGTGCTCAGACGCTCATCGACCAGCCGAACCGGCACCCCGGAACCGCACTCTCCCAGTTTACCCGCGAGTAGCTTTGCGTAGTCCGTGGCCATCCGCGCCGAGGCATGTTCCTCGCCTTTCATCGTCCGCGGCAGGCCGACGAAGATCTCCACCGCCCCGAGTTCCATGGCCAGGGCCGCGAGGATCCGCACGTCGGTGTTCTTCTTCGCGTTCCGCTCCAGGGTGCGCAACGGGGTGGCCAGGATGCCGTCGCGGTCACAGACCGCCACGCCGACCCGGACGGTCCCGACGTCCACCCCGAGCTTCACGCCGAGGGGGTAGTCGCCGGGCACAGCAGCTTCGTTCACGGGTCGTCCGTTATCGCCGGGTAATGGCGTCCACGACGGCGGCGAGTGCCGCGCCGACCTTGGCGGCGTCCGTGCCGCCGCCCTGGGCCACGTCGTCCTTGCCGCCACCGCCGCCGCCGAGGATTCCGGCGGCGAGGCGCACCAGGGCCCCCGCCTTGACACCGGCCGTCCGGGCGGCTTCGTTGGTGGCGATCAGGATGACCGGACGGTCGTTGCTGACCCCGGCGACCGCGACGGCGGCCGGCTCGGAGCCGAGGCGGGTCCGCAGGTCCAGGGCCAGGCCACGGAGGTCGTCCGCGCCGCTGACCTGGCCGGCGTCGTGGGCAATGACCTTGATGCCGGCGGCGTCCTTGGCGGTCCCCACCAGCTGCCCCGCGGCTGCCGTGAGCTGCTCCTTGCGCAGGCGCTCGAGTTCCTTCTCGGCCGTCTTGAGCTTGGTCAGCGTGGTGGCGATCCGGTCCGCGAGCAGACCGGAGGGAACCTTGAGCATGTCGGTGAGTTCGGTCACCAGGGCGCGTTCGGCGGCGAGGTGCCGGAAGGCGTCCATGCCGACGAAGGCCTCGACGCGGCGGTTTCCCGAGCCGACCGACTGCTCCCCGAGCAGGGACAGGCTGCCGATCAGGGACGTGTTCTCGACATGGGTGCCGCCGCAGAGTTCACGGGACCAGGCGCCATCGATCTCCACGACCCGGACTTCGTTGCCGTAGTTCTCGCCGAAGAGTGCCATGGCGCCGAGGGCCTTGGCCTCGGCAAGACCCATGATTTTGGTCTCCACCCGGTAGTTGTTGCGGATGGCGATGTTGGAGACTTCCTCGATTTCGGAGCGTGTGGCCGGGCTCAGCCCCTCACCCCAGGCGAAGTCGAAGCGCAGGTAGCCGGCCTTGTTGAACGAGCCGCGCTGCAGGGCTTCCGGGCCCAGGATCTGGTGCAGGGCGGCGTGCACGATGTGCGTGCCGGTGTGGGCCTGCTCGGCGGCGTGCCGGCGTTCGCGGTCCACGGCTGCCTGGACGAGGGAGTCGGCGCCGATTTCGCCCTCGCGGACGATCGCCTTGTGCACACTCAGGCCCTTGATGGGCCGCTGGACGTCGAGGACCTCGACGACGAACCCGTCGCCGGTGATCAGCCCGGTGTCGGCGGCCTGGCCGCCGGCTTCGGCGTAGAAAGGGGTCTCGGCGAGGACCAGCTCGATTTCCTCGCCCGTGGACGCCTGTGAGACCTTGCGGCCCCCGGCGAGGATGCCGCGGACCTTCGACTCACCGGCGAGCTCGGTGTAGCCGGTGAAAACAGTCTCTCCGGCGGACAGCAGCTCCTGGAAGGCACTGAGGTCGGCGTGGGAGCCCTTTTTGCCCTTGGCGTCGGCCTGCGCACGCTGGCGCTGCTCGAGCATGAGCTTGCGGAACTCCGGCTCATCGACCTTGAGCCCGGCCTCTTCAGCCATTTCGAGCGTGAGGTCGATCGGGAAGCCGTAGGTGTCGTGCAGGGCGAAGGCATCGGCGCCGGAGAGCGGGTGTCCCGCAGCCTTGGACTCCTGGACGGCGTCCTCGAGCCGCGCGGTGCCGGACGCGATGGTGCGCAGGAACGCCTTCTCCTCGGCGTAGGCAATCCGGCTGATCCGGTCGAAGTCCGTCTCCACGATCGGGTAGACGCCCTTCATGGCGTCGCGTGAAGCGGGGAGCAGTTCGGGCAGGCAAGCCTTTTCGACGCCGAGCAGGCGCATGGAACGCACAGCGCGGCGGATCAGGCGGCGCAGCACGTAGCCGCGGCCTTCGTTGGAGGGGGTCACGCCGTCGGCGATCAGCATGAGGGAGGAACGGATGTGGTCGGCGACAACGCGCATCCGGACGTCGTCAGTGTGATGCGGGTCGGCGGCGGACTCGGCGGAGGTGTACTCCCGGCCGGAGAGGGCCGCGGCCTTGTCGATGACGGGGCGGACCTGGTCCGTCTCGTACATGTTCTCGACGTCCTGCAGGATCATCGCCAGGCGCTCCATGCCGAGGCCGGTGTCGATGTTCTTCCTGGGCAGTTCGCCGGTGATGTCGAAGTCCACCTTGGAGCGCACGTTGTCGATCTGGTATTGCATGAACACGAGGTTCCAGATTTCCACATAGCGGTTCTCGTCCGCGATCGGGCCGCCCTCGACGCCGTAGGACGGGCCGCGGTCGTAGTAGATCTCGGAGCAGGGGCCGGCCGGACCGGGCTGGCCGGTGGACCAGTAGTTGTCCGCTTTGCCCATCCGCTGGATCCGCTCGGCGGGCATGCCAGTGTTCTTGAGCCAGAGCTGCTCGGCTTCGTCGTCCTCTTCGTAGACGGTGACCCAGAGTCGCTCGGGCGGCAGTCCGTACCCGCCGTTGTCAACGCCCGTGGTGAGCAGCTCCCAGGCGAACATAATGGCGTCTTCCTTGAAGTAGTCGCCGAAGGAGAAGTTGCCGCACATCTGGAAGAAGGTGCCGTGGCGGGCGGTCTTGCCGACTTCCTCGATGTCGCCGGTCCGGATGCACTTTTGCACGCTGGTGGCGCGCTTGTAGGGTGCTTCCTCCCGGGCGGTCAGGTAAGGGATGAACGGGACCATGCCGGCCACTGTGAACAGCAGGGAGGGGTCGCTGGAGACCAGGGAGGCAGAGGGAACCGCCGTGTGGCCCTTACTGACAAAAAAGTCGATCCAGCGCTTGGTGATCTCCTGCGACTTCATGAGCTGATTACGTACCCTTCAATATTCACTGTGTTTATGTTCACTGTGTTTTTTGTTCGCTGCGTTCGTGTTCACGCGTGTGGTCCGCGGAACGGTCTGGTCCCGGCCTTCGGCCGTGCCGGCGGCCCTGTGTGCGGGTGCCGCCTTCTTCCTCATTCTCTCCCGGCTAGCGCCGGAGTGCATTCTTGCCGGCGGCACCCTTGCTGACGGCCATTTCAAGGCCCGCGTCAATACCAAGGGCGGCCCGGAGTTCCGTCTCGCGCTCGTTCATGCCCTCGCGGACGGCGTCAGCGAAGTCATACAGGCCGTCGGCGAGCCGGCCAACCGCCCGGTTGAGCCCCTCGGGGCCCAGGTTGGACTGCGCTTCGGTGATCTTGCGGAACGCGATGACGCCGATGGCGACGCCGATTCCCATCCAGATGATTCTGTTCATGTCAGGTTCTCCAGCTGGAATTAGCGGCTGCGGCGGCCGGTGGCGGGCTTTTTACGGGCGGTGAAGGCCGAGCGCACGCCGTAGCTGAAGGAGGCGACCTTGATCAGCGGCGAACCCACAGTGGCGGCCACGAGCGAGGACAGCGCCGAGATATTGGCGGACGCGTCGGAGACGTTGCTCGCGATCCCGTCGACCTTCTTGAGCTGCTCGTTGGTGGTGGAAACGGTCGCCGTGACTTCGTCCATGAGCGGAGTGGCGCCGTCGCTGATGGAACGGATGGAGGTCCGCACTTCGTCAAACACTCCCCCGAGCTTGAGGATCGGCACGGCGAGCAGCAGGACCAGCAGTGCAAACACTCCGGCCGCGATCAGGCCGGCAATATCGCCACCAGTCATAGTCGTTCATCTCCTTGTTGCGTCGTGTCCCTGCGGGCGCCGCCGGCTGACACAGCCGGCAACCGCAGAACTCCCCCAAGTACCTTACATACAAAGAAGCCCGCGGCGCTTGCCACGGGCTTCTTTGTAAGGTGTCGCGCTGGATCTAGCGTGCGTAGAATTCCACGACGAGCTGCTCTTCGCAGGTCACGGGGACCTCGGAGCGCTTCGGGCGACGGACCAGGCGTGCCTGCAGGGCGTCAAGCTTGACGTCCAGGTATGCCGGAACCATCGGCAGGACGTCGCGGTGAGCGCCGGCTGCTGCAACCTGGAACGGAGGCATGGACTCGCTGCGGCTGTGAACGTGGACCAGCTGGCCCTCAGAGACGCGGAAAGACGGGCGGTCAACGCGGATGCCGTCGACCAGGATGTGGCGGTGGACAACCAGCTGGCGGGCCTGGGCGATGGTGCGGGCGAAGCCGGCACGCAGCACGAGGGCGTCGAGACGCATTTCGAGCAGTTCGATCAGGTTTTCACCGGTCAGGCCCTTGGTGCGGCGTGCTTCTTCGAAGGCACGGGTCATCTGGGCTTCGCGGATGCCGTACTGGGCGCGCAGACGCTGCTTTTCGCGCAGACGTACGGCGTAGTCGGAGTCCTGCTTCTTGCGGGCACGGCCATGCTCACCGGGGCCGTACGGGCGGCGCTCCATGTACTTGGCGGCCTTGGGGGTCAGAGCAATGCCGAGTGCACGCGAAAGGCGTGCGGTACGGCGAGCACGAGTGTTGTTAGCCACTTGTGTCCTTCCAATATCTGCGGTGTGTCAGTGTTACTGGCCTCCACGATGGAGAGCATCGGCCAACCGCTGCCTTTTGCTACTGGGCACAGGGCAAACCCTTCTGCACAGCATAAAATGCCGAAATCAGGTGGATTGTGCGTCCGTGCCTTGCCAGACAACGAACAACCTTACCATGCCGGCACCGGCCGCCCGGTCAGGTCGGCCTGTCAGATCCTGGCGTGCACACCCCTGCCGGAGCGCCGGCCCAGGGATGCCGCGCCCAGGAACTCAACGGCCACGAACGGATCGGATCCCACCACCCATTCATCGTGGCCCGGCGGAATCGCATAGGTGTCGTTGGCCTGGATCGTGGAGTGCAGCCCGTCGGCGGATTCCACTTCCATGACCCCGGAGATGCAGAACCCAAGGTGGTGGTGCTGGCACACCCCGGTCGCCTCTAAGGGTCTGATGGATTCGGACCACCGCCAGCCCGGGCCGAGGATGAGCCGCGCCACCGAGAAGTCGTTCACGGTGACAAGGTCGAATTCGGCATTGTCCGGGCACCGCTTCTTGTCCGGTACATCAAAGGACTTGACCGCCAGGGCTGTGACGTAATTTACGGGCATGGGACACACGACCTGGGAACTTCAGTGATGGTGCCGGCGTGATGAGAGAGTCCGGCGATGCCGGCCGCCGACCTGAGGTCCGACTTAAATCCACGTTAGACCTCATGCACCGGAAGTCAACGGGCAATTTCCAGGCCCGCGGTCACGTGCCCCGGATAATCCTGCGGAGCCGCTCCAGCCGGGTGGAAATGTCCCGCTCGGCGCCGTTGGCGGTCGGCTCGTAGTAGTTGCGGCCGACCAGGTCATCCGGCGGGTACTGCTGGGTGGCCACCGAGTGCGGCGCGTCGTGGGCGTATTTGTAGCCCTGCCCGTGGCCCAGCTGTTTGGATCCCGGGTAGTGGGCGTCCCGCAGGTGGGCAGGGATGCCGTTGCCGAGGCCGGCGCGGACATCCGCGATCGCCTGGTTGATGCCCATATACGCGGCGTTGGATTTGGGGGCGGTGGCGAGGTGGACTACGGCCTCGGCCAGGATGATGCGGCCTTCGGGCATGCCGATCAGCTGCACCGCCTGGGCGGCGGCGACAGCGGTCTGCAGCGCCGTCGGGTCGGCCATACCAACGTCCTCGGCCGCGGAAATGACGATGCGCCGGGCCACGAACCGCGGGTCCTCCCCCGCCTCGAGCATCCGGGCGAGGTAGTGCAGGGCGGCGTCGACGTCGGAACCCCGGATGGACTTGATAAAGGCGCTGGCGACGTCGTAGTGCTGGTCGCCGGCGCGGTCATAGCGAACCGAGGCGACGTCGAGGGCCCGTTCGGTGTGCTTGAGCTCGATCGTCACGGGAGCGTCCCCGGCCGCCCCGGAGGCCGCCCCGGAGATTCCGTCAGTGTCGTCCGCGTCCCCGAACGCGACGCCGGCCGCCGCCTCAAGCGCGGTCAGCGCCCGGCGGGCGTCCCCGCCGGAGAGACGGACCAGATGGCCCAGGGCCGCGTCGCTGAGTTCAACCTTGCCGCCGAGCCCGCGGTGGTCCGCCGCGGCGCGCAGCAGCAGTGCCTCGACGTCGGCGTCGGTGAGCGGTTTGAGCGTCAGCAGCAGGGACCGCGACAGCAGCGGGGACACCACGGAGAAGGAGGGGTTTTCGGTCGTCGCGGCGACCAGGACCACCCAGCGGTTCTCGACGCCGGGCAAGAGGGCATCCTGCTGGGCTTTGTTGAAGCGGTGGATCTCGTCCAGGAACAGCACCGTGGTGGTCTTGAAGAGGTCCCGGGCGGTGAGGGCTTCCTCCATGACGCGGCGGACGTCTTTAACCCCGGCGGTAATGGCGGAGAGCTCGACGAACTTCCGGCCGGGGCCCTTGGCGATGACGTGCGCGAGCGTGGTTTTTCCGGTGCCGGGCGGCCCCCAGAGGATCAGCGAGCTGGGACCTGCGGGGCCGGTGGCGTCCGTGCCGGCGGCGAGCTGGCGCAGCGGCGAGCCCTGCCCCAGCAGGTGCTGCTGGCCCACCACGTCATCGAGCGTCCGCGGCCGCATCCGGACGGCCAGCGGGCTGCGCGGCGAGGCGGTGCGGCGGGCGGACTGGCCGTCACCGGATTCGTCGGCGTCGCCGTCATCCTCGATAGCGGCGCCGCCGTCCCGTCCTGCGCCAAAGAGATCATCCACATAGATAGGCTACTTCTAGTTCCCGCCCGCCCCGACACCCTCACAACGGAGACCCGCGCCATGGCAAGCCCCGAAACCCGCGTGGCCTTCGTCTCCGGTGACCGTCTGCCGGGCTGGGTGGAGCGTTTCGCGGCAAGCCACGGCGGCCTGGCCGAGGAGGAGCTCGACGGCGGGCTGCAGCTGAGTGCCGCGGACGGGGCAGTGGCGCTGCTTCAGCCACCATGGCCGGCGGACGGGCGCCCCGGGCGCGGCAGCGACGCCGTCTCCCGGCTCGCGTCCCTGGCGTCCCAGCCCCGCTGCATCGGCGCCGTCCTTCTCCGCCGGGGCGGCTACTCCGTGGCGGTGGTCAGCGGCGGTGCCGTGCTCGCCGCGAAAACCGGCACACGCCATGTCCAGTCCCGGACCGCCGCCGGGGGCTGGTCCCAGCAGCGCTTCGCCCGGCGCCGGGCGAACCAGGCCGATGCCCTGGTGGAGGCTGTGGCGGACCATGCCGCCCGGATCTTCGCGGACCACCGGATCGAGTACCTGGCGCCCGGCGGCGACCGGACGCTGGCCGAACAGGTTCTCGCCGAACCGGCGCTCAAGCAGTACGCTGCGCGGCCGAGGCTGCCGTTCCTGGACGTTCCGGATCCGCGCGCCGCGGTCCTGAAGAAGGCCGCCGCGGACCTGTGTGCGGTGCGGATCCTGGTCACGGACCCGCCGGGATAGAAGTCACTACGGTGCGGCCGACGGGACCGTCAGCGGGGCGGCGAACTCCCATTCGGCCTCGGTCGGCAACCGGTATCCCGCCCACGTGGCGTAGGCCTCCGCGTCCTCGTACGCGACGTGGACCACCGGGTGGTCCGCGCGGTCGGCAATGGATGTGCCCCGCCCGAACGGCCGTCTCCAGTTCGCGCCCGGCGTCCAGGCCCACCACTGGCTGAGGTGTTTCAGGTCGACGGGACCGGGCGTTCCGGTGAAGACCATCGAGCCCGGGACGAGGTTTTCCGGCGGCGCACCGGGGAACATCGCCGGGTCGAGCGGCCGCTCCGCGACCGTGCGGTATCCGGTTTCCCGGACGAAACGCGCGTACTCGCCGTTGGTGACCGCCGTCTGGCTGATCCAGAAGCCGCCGACGCGCACCCGGTGCGCCGGCGCCTCCTCCGGGTAGTGCTCATCCGAGCCCATGGTGAACCCGCCGCCGTCCAGGCGCACGAACCCCTCGGGCCCGGATGGCGTGGCGGGAACCTGGTTCAATCGCCGCCTGCCAGGAATGCCTGCAGCTTCTCCACGGCCTGGTCGATGCTAAAACTCGCAGCGCGCTGGCGCGGCGGGAACTCCTCAAACGTGGCCAGGAACTGCGACATCAGCGCCTGGGCGGCGAAGACGAGGTAGGCGTTCGCGAAGAGCCAGTCGAAGTACGTGTTCGAGGTGACGCCGGCACGGTCGAAGGGGTCGGTGCGCAGGTTGAAGACCTTGGGGATCCGCAGCGGCACGAAGGGTTCGAACCATACCTGGAGCGTGCCCTGCACGCGCTGCTCCATGAAGACCGTCTTCCAGTTGTCGTACCTCATGGCGAGCACGTCGCCGTCGTCGGAGAAGTACCCAAGCCCTTTACGCGGGCTTTCGGTGACCTCGCCCGTGAGGTAGGGCAACAGGTCGTAGCCGACGATGTGCACCTTGTGGGAGTGGTCGCCGATGGACTTGCCCTTCTTGAGCTCATCGACCGTGCTGGTGTCGCCCGCGGCGGCAAGGAACGTCGGCAGCCAGTCATGGTGCTGGATGATCTCGTTCGACACCACGCCCGCCGGGATGTGTCCGGGCCAGCGGACCATCTCGGGGACGCGGAACGCGCCCTCCCAGTTGGTGTTCTTCTCGCTGCGGAACGGGGTCATGCCGCCGTCGGGCCAGGTGTTCATGTGGGGGCCGTTGTCCGTGGAGTAGACCACGATCGTGTCGTCGGCGATGCCCAGCTCGTCGGGGTGGTCGAGGAGGCCGCCCACGAGCTTGTCGTGGTCGATCATCGTGTCGTGGTATTCGGATTGCCACCGCCCGGCCTGCCCGACGCTCTCAGGCTTAGGGTGCGTGCGGAAGTGCATGTGGGTGGTGTTCATCCACACGAAGAACGGCCCGCCGGTTACAGCGCTGCCGAGCTCCCCTCCGCCGTCGACCGGCGCAGCCAGACACCCCACCGGCACATGGAAGAATTCACTTATGACTATCAACAATGATGATGCCAACCCTGCGGAGTTCACCGACTCACAGGGCACAGACGCCCCGACCGAAGTCGCCCGTGGTTGGGACCACATCGGGGCCATCATTGTCGATGCAACGCTGCAGCGACGGCAGAACTACCACGAGACCGTCCTGCCCCGCGTTCTGGCCCTGATTGAGGCATGGCCCGATGCCGCCACCACCAGCGGGTTCCGCCGGCACCTTGAGACGGGGAAGCTCTCCGAAGTTATCAGCTGGCCCTCGCCTGGCCGTCTTGCCCAGGCAGAGGACCTGACGCGCGTGTTCGAACGTCTCGGCATCGAGACGGTAATGGACCTCCGAGGCGCCCTTGGCGAGGAGCCCAAGAGAGGCGTTCTCCGCGACGCCCTGGCGGCTGTGCGGCACGTCAGTCCCAAAACTCTGGATTACATTGACACGCTGAGCGGAACCACCACAGGTGCGGCCGCCATGTCCCTTGGCGAGGACAACGAACACCCAACACCTCCCCCGCGCGTCGACGCGAGCTGACCGCAGGGCCGTACACCGAAACCTGCCCCTGATGGGAGGGCGGACCCGGCCGGCGGGTGGCTTGCGGTCAGTCGTCACACGGTTGAGCCTGGACGAACATGGCGGAGAGGTGATCACGTTCCTTCCGGACAGCCCCACTGGAGTGCTCCCAACGAGTCGCTCAGCCGTGTTGGAGCAGCAGGTCTTCCAGCCAAGGGTCCTCGAGTGGCTCCGTCCAGCCAGGATCGTCCATGGCTGCGGCGGGGAATGGGTGCCCGGCCGTGAACAGGTGCCAGTCCGGGAAAGGGTCCGGGGGCAGTTCCTGGTCGGGATCCGGGCCGGGATCCTCGGGTACGCACTCGGCAAGGAGTGTCACCATTGCCTGGAGGCGGTCCGGCCAGTGGGGTGGTTCCCAGTCCTGCTGCTCGCTGGCGTAGTGCCGTCCGGTCGGTGACGTCCAGCCGGGCGGGGCGTCTTTGCTGGCCCCGGCCGGTGTCCAGGCCGAGGAGTGTTTCAGGCCGTGGTGTTTGCGGCACGGCTGGCCGAGGTTGGAGATCCCGGTGGTGCCACCGTCGGCCCAGGCCAGGATATGGTCGGCGTCGTTGTCCAGGGACTGGTTGTTACAGCCCGGGAACGGGCACTTCCCGTCGCGGAGCCGCAGCCACTGCCGCACTGCCTTCGGCACCCGGTAGCTGGACCGG